>CAYMER010000248.1:0-3620 GCA_964389345.1 uncultured bacterium
AATGTAAAGTGGAGAAAAGCGGTCGGAATAAAAACTATTCCCATGAGACTAATGCGATCCGCCAAAAGACCTGCTGTGGCATTGGGAGCTAACACCATTAAAAGATTGGTTCCGCCCCACCATGCCATGCATGCATTATAAAAAAGAAAAATACGATTAAGAGGTTTGTCTGGCCCGCGCAGAAAAACAAATAATCCGATCACAACCGTTGAGATCGCGATCAATGCGTGCACTAAAATATAATGGCCAAAAATAGACATGGGTTACCGTTTTCGATCCTGAACTACTGGTTTTATTTTATTTTTGATAACTCTCTTAAGCATCCCATCTTCGACAATCTGCCAGCCTGATTTAAAGTCCCCGCAAGTAATTTCATTTTGCTTGCAAACATTAAGCAGTGCTTGAAGATTCTCCGGATCAACTTCACCTAAAGTTGGCTTCAATGTTCGCAATCCATCAAGATTCATAAGAAATGCTTCCGCTAAGCATCCGAAGATATTATCCGTGCTTCCAAAACCGAAGTCAGAATCTATTTTTATACCTTTTACTTTGATTAAACCGCCTTCTAAAACTATCACTCCTTTGTCAGGATCTACAATGCGTGGGAAAGCTTCGGGCCTTGCATCATCTAAAATGATGCAATCCCTCAGAAGCGCTGCGTCTTTAATGACGTAACCGACATTCGAAGTGGTGCACACGGCTATATGGTAATGGGTCAATGCCGGCAGAATCGCATCCGAAAAGTTATCTTCAGACACTACAAATTTTTCTATTTCCGTTATCTTTGCCTTCTGCTGCAAGTCTTGGGCAACGCGATCCAACCTCTTTTCATTTTGATCGACCAATCCTAATGCGTTCGCTTGACCATAGAAATGTCGGGCAACCGCCCCGCCCATCTTCCCTACGCCAATAACTAAAAGCTTTAAATCCTTTATGGGCAGCGCAGCTATCCGGCATATTTTCTCGACTGAAAGCACGATCGATGCCAAGGTCGCGGCATGGCCATTGGTAACTACTACGCGATCATTATCTTCAAGAAATCGATCAAAGGCCGCTCCGGAATTAGTAACAATGGGCCACCATGCCGCAAGACCAATATAAACTTTCTGCGTCGTAATTTTCCGAACAAACCGGATTATATTTTGCGCATTTTTTAATGTTTTATCGCGATTCTGGAAAAGGACCGAAGGAAGCAAGGGGGTGCTTATAAAAAAACCGTTCAGCCCCTGCGGACTATTAACTTTCGCCGCCACAAAGCAAGGAAAGAGGGAGAGCCATCTCAAAATCCATTTAGAAGGAATGACTCGACGCAGCGTAGCTAATAACGGGAACGTAAAATAGATATCCTCTTCGTCCCTGGGATGCGTTAAAAAAATAAACGTTGCGTCATAACCGTATAATCGCTGAATCCATTGAGCGGGCAATTGTTTTATGGGAAGGAAATTGATGAGAATATCGCGGAAAGCCGTTCCGAGAGTAACATGCCCTCGGCGGATAGGATCGGATTCAGCCATCTGACAGCTCTTTTTTGATCAGCTCAATAACATCATTGACCGTGCGCAACTGAGAAGCTTTTTCTTCCGAAATTTTCAACTTGAAACCATCCTCGATCGCAAAAAGAAGATCGAGATTATCAACAGAATCAATACCTAGGTCATCTTTTAGATTTGCTTCTAGACTCACCTTGCTCTCGGGAATTTTCAATAGTTTCGCCAGAGCTTTTCTGATTTTTGGAAATATCTGATCAGCATCAGGCGTTGCCATTTTTACTCCTACTTTTTAAAAATCAAAACAGCATTGTTTGACCCAAAACCAAACGAATTAGACATCACGGCATTCACTTTTGTTTTTCGTGATTTATTGGGAACATAGTCCAGATCGCATTCGGGATCTGGAGTATTAAGATTGATCGTAGGATGGATTTCCTGATTCTGAAGTGTTAAAACACTCACAATCGCTTCGATGGCTCCGGCTGCACCAATGGTGTGTCCCGTCATTGACTTCGTGGAACTGACCGGGATTTTCTTGGCTCGATCGCCAAAAACCTCTTTGATCGCTTTTGTTTCGGCGGCATCGTTGTATAACGTGCTCGTGCCATGAGCATTGATGTAATCGATATTGTCCGTTTTCAAGCCGGCATCTTCCAATGCGCTTTTCATTGCCTGTGCAGCATCCAAACCATCCGGCTGCGGCGCGACCATATTGTAAGCCCCGCAATTCGTACCATAGCCGCAGATCTCCGCGTAAATTGTTGCCTTCCGTTTTTGGGCATGCTCCAGTGTTTCCAGGATCAATATACCCCCGCCTTCCCCTATCACAAAGCCATCACGGTCTTTGCTAAAAGGACACGATGCCATTTGCGGAGGCTCATTCCGTCTTGAGAGCGCATGCAGAGCCTGATAGGCTGCGACGGTTACTGGGGTAATCGGCGCCTCAACTCCGCCGGTAATACACACGTCTATAGCGCCTTTCCTTAACAACGCCATCGCTTGCCCGATAGCGTTCGACCCTGATGAACATGCTGTGGAAACAACATAGTTAGGTCCTTTTGCTTGAAAAGCGATTGCGATATATGCGGAAACAGAGTTTGGTGAGATCCGTGGCACGGAACTTGCCATAATCCTCGAAGGTCCGCCTTCTTTGATCACACGGATAACTTGTTCTTCGTGAAAGATCATTCCGCCAAGCCCCGAACCGATAACTACTCCTACCCGAAATTCATTGTCCTTTTCTATTTTGAGTTGGGCGTCATCAATAGCCATTTTGGCAGCGCAAACGCCAAATTGAGCAAACCGATCTATTTTCCGGTGGATCGCCGGAAGAACATAAGCTGCAGGATCAAAATCTTTTACTTCTCCTGCGATCTTTACTTCGAAATCATTTGTGTCAAAAGCCTTAATATGATCAATCCCCGAACGGCCTTGAATACAGGCATCCCAAAATTCCGAAAGGGTCTTGCCGTTAGGTGCCAATATTCCCATTCCAGTAATGACAACGCGTTTATCTTGGGCGTGTTGCTTCATAAATATTCCCTTACCGTCATTAAAAAGCGGTTCAGATCAAAAGGCTTCAAAATGATCTCTCCAATACCTTCTGCATTCATTAAAACAGCATCGTGGGAATAACCGGTAATAAAAATGATGGGAATATCCTTCTTGCCGTCCTTTTTGAACATTAACCGAATCTCGTTCATGGCCTCCACGCCATTTTTACCGGACATACGAATGTCTGAAATAATAAGGTCGAAATCCTGCACATGGGCTTGTTTAATAGCGTCTTCGGCGGTTAAAGCGCAAACGCAATCATATTGGTCGCGTTTCAAAACCATCTCGATGGATCGCAACACAAGCGGATCATCGTCGAGGACCAGTATCCGTTTAGACATAGTAATATCTTGCCATGTTTGAAGTAAAAATACCCGTTAAAATTATCGGACGTTTCGGGGATATCCTAGAGGAATTTCCGAGGAAAGCTATAGATGAAAGAACTTCAAAGGAAGGTAATACGACCAAATGTCGCCATTCATACATTTAACGAGATTGGACATGTTAAACCTGAACGCGCCAGATAGGAATCCCTAAATGCTGACGAAAGGTCTCACCCGTCAAGAGCCGGGTTTT
>CAYMER010000249.1:0-4254 GCA_964389345.1 uncultured bacterium
GACCGGTCTCCCGCTTTTCTTTCTGCCGGACCGACCGAGTACTTGACAAAACCGTCGAGCAAAAGCTGCACGCCAAAGTTATTGGCGGCACTCCCGAAAAAAACCGGCGTTGTTTTCCCCTCAAGCACCGACTCCGGCGAAAAACCGACGTGCGCCGTATCCAAAAGCTCTAATTCTTCTGACGCTTGAGCATACGATTGATCGTCCACGATCGTTTTCACCGCAGGATCCGAAAAACTGTGCATCGACACCGGGGCTTTGTAGGCGCCCCCGGGGACTTTTTGGAAAAGGTGCACTTCCTTTTGAAGCCGGTCATAAATTCCCTTGAATTCCCGGCCGCTCCCCAGAGGCCAGTTGACAGGGTAGGCATGGATCCCCAGAACATTTTCCAGTTCATCGATCAACGCAAGGGGGGAAAGACCAGGACGGTCGAGTTTATTCATGAAGGTAAAGATCGGGATCTCGCGGTGGCGGCAAATCTCAAAAAGCTTTCGGGTCTGGCTCTCGATACCTTTTCCCGAATCGATCACCATCACAACCGCATCCACGGCCATCAAAACCCGGTAGGTATCTTCCGAGAAATCTTTGTGGCCCGGCGTATCAAGAAGATTGATCCGCCACGGGCCGTAATCAAACTGGAGAAGCGTGGAACTGATGGAGATCCCCCGTTTCTTCTCCATTTCCATCCAGTCGGAAGCCGTCTCGCGCTCCTGCTTGCGGGCGGTCACGGAACCGGCCAACTGGACAGCCCCTCCATAGAGAAGGAATTTTTCCGTGAGCGTCGTCTTGCCGGCGTCCGGATGAGAAATAATCGCGAACGTCCGCCGTCTTAAAATTTCATCGTGAATCAAACCCGTTTCCATCGCTTTAAAGAATCAGCAAACTGATTGCGATCACGAGCATCCCCAGCATCGTCCCCAGGATCACGGCGTGTCCGTGACCGTAACGGTGAGCGGTCGGCAGAATCTCATCCAGGGAAATATAGATCATGATCCCGGCAATAAACGCGGGCAGTAACGCTACAAATTGCTGCGTCAGGAAAGGCCTCAGGACCAGGAACCCGATCACCGCACCCAAGGGCTCGATCATCCCGGA
Organism: uncultured bacterium; assembly: GCA_964389345.1. GTDB lineage: Bacteria > Omnitrophota > Omnitrophia > Omnitrophales > Aquincolibacteriaceae > Aquincolibacterium. Next base: position 1,096 of record CAYMER010000249.1, read on the forward strand.
AAGGAAAGAATAGAAAAACGCCTTGTTCCGGTTTCCGGTTGCGTAAAAAAGAGGGACAGACACGACGATCCCTTCCAGGATATTGTGGATCGCGATCGCCGAGGCTACGGTAACACCAATCTTCACGTTGCTTAGCGTGCTTACAAAGGTCACCAGCCCCTCCGGAAAATTATGAATGCCGATCGCGATGGCGATAAAGAGCCCGGCTCGTTTGAGGTGATGGGTCTGGTCCTCCACTTCCGGAGATGGTTCTTTATAGTGGTGCGGGTTTTCGACCTCCGGGATAAACTGGTCCACGAGCGCGATAAAAAGCACTCCGGTAAAAAATGCTCCGACCACCCACCCTTGACCCGCCATTTTGAGAGCGGTCGGCAACAATTCCATAAAAGAAACATAAAGCATTACGCCGGAGGAAAACCCCAAAAAAAAGGAAAGGTGGATTGTTTTAGGTTTCTGGATGAAATAAGCGATCAAACTTCCGATCCCTGTCGCGAGACCCGCAAGAACTGTCAGTAAAAACGCCAGCGGAACATGTTCAAAGCTGATCATTCTATGAGCCTCCCGCCGCTTGACGGGACTCGCGCAGGAAGCCGGCATTGCTCTTCCACCCCGGGATCGCCTTGCACCACAGCTCCAGAAATACTTTTTTGCCAAGGAACCGCTCGATGTCGAGGCGTGCGGCCGTGCCGATCTGTTTGATCTTCTCGCCACCCTTGCCGATCACGATCGCTTTCTGCGAATCCCGCTCGATCACGATTGTGGCGTGAATACGGGTTATTTTCTCTTCTTCGTTAAATTCGTCGATCCGGACCGCTCCGTCGTAGGGAAGTTCCTCGCCCAGGAAATGATAGAGCTTTTCGCGGATCATTTCCTGCACGTGGAAGCGGACGTTCTGGTCGGAAAGCTGGTCCTCGGGATAAATGAATTCTCCCTTCGGAAGGTATTCCAGCGCTTGTTTGATCAGGGTCTTGACGTTCTCTCCGGTCTTCGCGCTAATGGGAATGAATTCTTTAAAAGCGAAAGCCTTTTGATAAGAATCCAAGGCCACAAGCAGGTCGTCTTTGGGAAAACGGTCGATCTGGTTGACTAAAAGGAATACGGGAATGGAAACATCCTGAACCCATTTCAGGATCGCGCGTTCTGCGTCTCCCATGGCCTTGGGATACACCATCCAGAAAAGAAGGTCCGCATCCGAAAGCGACTGGTGGACATCGCGCACCATGCCTTCACCCAAAGCATCTTTCGGTTGATGGACTCCCGGCGTATCGAGAAAAACGATCTGCCCACGATAGGGACTTTGGACCGTCGCGCCATCCGAAATCGTCAGGATCCCACGAACCACATCACGCGTCGTCTGGGGCTTGGCGGAAGTCCCAGCGAGTTTTTCCCCCACCAGATAATTCAGAAGGGTGGATTTCCCGACGTTTGGTCTTCCGATGATCGCCACATGGCCTACTTTTGTCTCAGGCATTCTGTTTTTCTCCGTCGTCTCCGGCGCTCGTTTTGTCCTTTGGAATAAAAGGTTTTGTCAGAACCGCCCCGATCCTGCCGAGCCCTTGCGTCACTTGTCCCGGCGCACTCGCGGCGATCTTTACGGTTCCGGTAATGCCCGCCTTGGCCTTAGAGATCAACGCCTTTTGGAACGCCTTTGTGAACGCACTGAAAACGCGGAACTTGGGGTCGGCGATATCGCCATCAACCTTGATATTCAGTTCCACGGTTTTCTGATCCTCCAAAAGAAGACGTATCGCACCAAACGGATATTTCAGGAATTTCTGGGCTGCGGTCGGCGTGGCGATCCTCATGGACTTAAGCGTCAGCAAATGCTCGGACCTGAGATCGTTCTCAACGCATAAAAGATGCGACTTGAGGTCAAAGGACCCGCTTTGCACTTCCCCGAAGATCTGCGCCCAAAGGAATCCATATTCAGCCATAGAACCGTCTGTGATCTGGATGTCGACATCAAAATTGTCTCCGTCCGCAAATTGACACCGTCCCCCGCCTTTGAAGCGGGCCGGAGGATTCACCCCGAATGTTGCGTCTACCTGGATCGTCTCCGTGAAGACCGGGCTGACATAATCCGAAAGAAAATCAAAACCGGTCCAAAAACCTTTAATGTGCTCAAAAATCCACTTCTGTTCTTCAGCCTCGCGCCGGTCATCAAAAATGATCGTCCCGTCTTCCATATCCAGAAGATCGATGCGTGTGCGCCACAAAACCTCGCCGACATTGTCCGGATGCGGCATCGAACGCGGCGGAAGCGGCGGGCTGTCTTCATCCAGCCCCATGTTGTGATACCAATGTTTGACATTGGTGCGAGAACCTTGCGGGGTCATGTAGCTTTCGATCGCGAAAACGACTTTTTTGAAATGGGCTTTCCGGATCCGGATGAACTTGTTTTTAAGCACCCGAAGATCCAGCGTGATCTCGATCCCCTTGCACGTAAAATGGTCCCGCCTTTTGAATCCCGGAGGATTGAAGATCTCGAGCTTTTTAACATTCACGCGTGACAAGAAAGGTGAAATGCGCATCCCTTCGATATGCACCGGCATGTCAAAGACCCGAGTCATCACTTTTTCCAAAAAAGGCTCGGCCGCCATCCCAAGAAGCCGAGCATGAAGCATCCAAAGAACCGCCAACACGATCAAAATAAAAAAAAGAGGCCTTAACTTCTTCATCGAGGATTCAACCCTTTCCGGAAGATCTCTTCCCGCGCATAAAGTTTTTTCAACCGCCCGATATCTTCCGAGTCCAACACCGGCTCGAGGGATGCCGCGGCGTTTTGAAGCACCTGCGAGCGGGTCTTCGCCCCGGCAATGACCGTCGAAACCGCCCCGAATGCGAGCGTGAATTCCAACGCCGCTTTTAATAAAGGCAAGATCCTGGATCCGAGAGTTTTTTGAATGAGTTGGATCTTTTGCCAATCGGCTTCCCGCTTTTCAGGGACCCAGCGGCGGCGATGATCATCCTTGGGGAATTCATGCGACGGCGCATATTTCCCGCTCAGGAGTCCCGAGGCCAACGGCTCCCGGACAATCACCCCAACATCTTTTTTCTCCGCTTCCGGCAAGACCTTCGCGGCCATGCGTTGATCCAATAGATTGAAGATGATCTGGATCGCCTGAACCCGCGGGTCTTCGAGCACCGCCAGTGCCTCTG
>CAYMER010000250.1:0-3629 GCA_964389345.1 uncultured bacterium
TTTCCTTAAGAGCCTGAGCGCAAGCTGCATGGCGGCCTCTTCGATGATCTCACGCGTCAGGTAAGTTCCTTTTTTAATCTCTTCTTTGATCTCGCGGACGCGCCCCAGATTGGGCTCCGCTTCGGCGGGGATAAGACGAAGGTATTTCCGGACCTCTTCGCGATCTTTGGGGACGTTTGTTTTTTCGCTCGGAGCCTGGATTCTGAATTTAGGTCTTTGGGTTTCTGCCACGCTTTGCATTCTTCCTGCCTTTGAGCCACTTGCGGCCGCCTTGGGATAAAACAGTTACACGGCTTCCTTCGCTGTGGCTTTCTTTATATCGACGCAGCGCGACAGAACTTAATGTCTTTATGGCTAATGTTAAAGTTTTCCCTGAGCGTTTTCTCCCTTGGTCATCCTGACTTTCATTTTTCCTGATTGATGGTAGCCAGGATTGCTCCAACTTCCGTCCAAGTCATTATTTTCTTTTTATTAATGGCGACTTGGACGGCCCCACTCTCCGCTTTGCTGCGATTGAAACGTATTGGGACCGTTACGCTTCAATTGATAGGAATTGGAACTAGGATTCCAGGGTCAAATGCCCGGCGCGACGCATCAGATGCCCCCGTAACCGAGTCACAACCTTGGTATGTATCTGGCAAACCCGGGATTCGGAAACATCCAGGATCTCGCCGATCTCGCGAAGCGTCAGGTTCTCATAGTAATAAAGCACGATCACAAGCTTCTCTTTTTCCGGAAGCTGGTCGATCGCCTCGGCCAACAATTCCTTAACCTCGCTTTGATGGACATAGCTGAACTGGTCCGTGATCAGAGAATCCTCAATCGTTTGGAGGCGCGAGATGGGTTTATTGCCATCATCGTTTTGCCATACCTCATCGAGTGACAGGAAGGTCGTGGAGTTGAGATCGCTGTAAATCGAGTTCAGATCCTCCGTTGAGATCTTCAAAGCCTTGGCCACTTCATCATCCGTGGCAAGGCGTCCGTTCTTCTCTTCAAGTTCTTTGCACTTACGATCGATCTCCCTGGCACGCTTGCGCAGAAGCCGCGGCGCCCAATCAAGCTTGCGTAACTCATCCATGATCGAACCGCGGACGCGAGAGACCGCGTAGGTCTCAAACTTGTTCCCTTGAGAAACGTCGTATTTATTGATGGCATCAAAAAGCCCGAGGATGCCATAGCTGACAAGGTCATTAAACTCGACGTTAGGAGGCAATCCGATCGCCACCCGCCCCGCCACGTATTTCACAAGATACAGATATTTTTTTACAATATCTTCGCGCAGAGAAAGACTCTTGGTCCTCTTGAATTTCTTCCACATCTTGATCTCATCTTCATGCATGGGAGGTCTCCTTTTTACCTCGGCGAGCCAAAGAACCCTTCATTTCGGGCTCTCCTGCTGCTCAAGGATCTTTTTTCCGCCTCGCCATTGGCGAGGACGGATCCGTCCTTGGGTCTTACCCAAGGCGGAGATTTGATGAGTGGACAAAACTAAATGCGTTGTCATTTCACTTCCTGTTGTTCTAATATTTTCTTGATTTGGCTCAATGTATAATTCTTAGTTTGCAAGATTTTGATCTGTTCCAGACGATCGAACGCTGATTCATCATAAAGCCGGTGCCCTGAAATGGTCCGCCGGGCCTCATGAATGAGCCCCGCAACTGTATAATTATGAAGCGTCTGCCTGGAAAGGCTTGTGTACTGCATGACCTCGCCTATTTTGTAAAGTTTTTCTCTTTTCATAAAGATCCCTCGACTCCGCTCGGAATAAATTCGCACGAGCGGCTTATGTTCACTATCGCTCCATAAGTCTGGCGCTCATTTAGTTTTTCACGTTTCATAGCGATTCACTCCTTGTCCCGTCTCTGCGCGAAAGGACTTTCTGAAGGATGGCTAAAGCCTTGGGATCCTCGGGCTCCAGCATGAGGATCTTCTCAGCTGTGAATTGGGCCTGCCCCAATTGTCCCTGGGTCGCGAGATCCTCGGCCTGAGTGCGATATTGTTCCAGACGATCCGCGATCTCATTTTTATACATCTTATGGATGAAGAGCGTGTCGGCTTTACCTTCTTTGAGCGCTTTCCCCTTGATCTGATCGATCAACTCCGAAGCGGCGTTATTTTCCGCATCATAAAGAAAAACCTTTTCTGCGGCGAAAAGCGCCAAATCGTACTGGCTCGCATCAAAAAGGGCGCGACTTCGCTCAATCCAGGTCTTGATCTGATCCTGTTTATCATCCGTGTTCATTTCTTCGATAGCCTGCGGCAAAAGATTTTCCTTCTGGCGCTCAATCTCTTTATCGAGAATATCGGCCATGAGTTTCGTCGCTTCGGGATCTTGAGGGTTTTGTTCAAGGGCTTGCTGGGTCGCGCGGCGGGCATTGTAATATTCGTGAGAGTTGTAGTATTTTTCTGCTTGCGCGAGAGGTTTTTCCTTTTTCTTGCCAAATCCGAGAAACGCTTCGGCAACATGCGCCTGCCCCAAAACCATCGTTGCGAGAAAAATCATTATTATTAGTCTCATAGTTTATAAAATGTAAATTACACTTTATACTTTACAATCTATAACTTCTATTGCTCATGTCAACCTTAAAAATGAAGGTATTTTAATGATCCACAACTAATGGGGCCTCCTCGTGCGCAAGGATGCTATATATAGACAGCTTATGGCTATTTTTTTTTAGGAAATACGCGGAAAAGCCGATAATTCCAGCAAAAGAACATGTAGCGCTGGAAAGATCCGGAGGAAAAAACGATGACGCTTTATGAGAAATTGTTCGATTTGAAATACCGGCAGGGCGTTCCGACCCATGAGCTCGCGCACCGCTTCCCCGAACACATTGATCGCATCCATGAGGTCGCTTTGCTGGACATTCCGGAAAACACTTTAAAGGAAATAGTCCCGGAAAAGAGAATCCTGGAGCGATTGATCAGCCTGAAAAAACAGTTCCAAAGAACGGATTGAGCGGAACGGAGCGGGGAAAGGGCCTTCGTTTGAAATCTATCCTTGTCTTTGATTTCATTTCCTGAATGGTTGACAAGGACAGTCCTGACTTTTATTTTCTTTTCCTCAATGGTAGTCAGGACAGCCCCAATCTCAGCTCCGCTTCGATTGATCGGGAGTGGGACTGCCCCATCCCGCCTTTGTCGCGGCGGGATGATAGGTATTGGGACTACTTTTCGCTAAAGACACCCATTTTGCGGAATTTCTGGTAGCGCAATTCTGTCAAATCTTTTCGCGGGATCTTTTTCAGTTCTTCCAAAGTTTCATTGACGGTCTTGCGGAGATTTTCTGCCGCAGCGTTAAAATCACGGTGAGCGCCGCCCAGCGGCTCGGGGATCACTCCGTCGATTACGCCAAGCTCGAGCAGGTCCGGGCCGGTCAACTTCAAGGCGGTTGCAGCATCCGGTGCCCGCGTCGGTTCTTTCCATAGGATGGCAGCACAACCTTCCGGAGAAATGACGGAGTAATAAGCGTTCTCCATCACAAAGATCCTGTCCCCGACCCCGATCCCCAAAGCACCGCCGCTACCGCCTTCGCCGATCACGATGCAGATAATAGGAACCTTAAGCTCCCCCATCGCCCTGAGATTGTAGGCGATAGCCTCGGCCTGGCCACGTTCCTCGGCGCCGAT
>CAYMER010000251.1:0-4309 GCA_964389345.1 uncultured bacterium
TCGAGTCTTTACGCGAAGAGGATCTCCAGGATCCCAAGAAAGCGAAGCTCGTGGTTGAAGCGCTGATCTTCGCGGCTTCGAAGCCGCTTACGCCGGCCGAGATCCGCAAGGTTACGAAGGTACTGACCGTGGGGCAAATCGAGAAAATCGTGGAAGAATTGAAAGAAGATTATCAAAAGACGGAACGCTGTTTTGAGCTCCTGGAGATTGCAGGCGGGTATGAGCTTTCGACCCGGAGAGAATTCGCGTCGTGGATCCTGAAGATCGAGTTGCAGCGCAAGGCCCGTCAGGCGACTCAGTCGGCGCTTGAGACGCTTGCGATCCTGGCGTACAAGCAACCGCTCACGCGTGCCGAGATCGAGGCGTTACGTGGGGTGGACACGAGCGGTGTGCTGAACACGCTTATGGAAAAGAATTTCATTAAGATCACGGGCAAGAAAGAAGTGCCTGGCCGGCCGTTCCTGTACGGGACCACGGAAAAGTTCCTGGAGCATTTCGGTCTCAAAGAGTTGCGGGATCTTCCGAGCATCGATGAGATTCGTCAAATGGTGGACAGCTCGGTCAAGAAGGAAGAATTGATCGGGGCGAAGAAGATCGTGGACGTGCCGCCTGAAGGCGAGCAACCGTCTGCGGCGGAGGCATCACAACCCGCGGAGCCGGAAATATCGGCAGAAAATTTAGAAAATAACCAAAACGGTAATGGTTAGGGCCACGATGCCCGTATCGGTCAGGGTAATGGCAACGTAGCCGCAGCCGATGAACGAAACGGGCATCATAACCGTAATCGAATGACGAGGTAAAAAATGGATCTGAACCAACTACGCAAGAAAATTGACGAACTGGACCAGAAGATCATCGGACTTTTGAACGATCGCACGGAGTTCGCGCGTGAAGTCGGAAAAAAGAAGACCGAAGAAGGAAAAGAAATCTATGCCCCGGAGCGCGAAAGTGAGATCTACCGGAAGATTGATAAGCTCGCCACGAAAGGAGTTTTGCCGGCAGATGCCCTGAAATCCATTTACCGGGAGATCATGTCTGCGGCGCTTGCCCTGGAAAAACCGCTTGCGATCGCGTATCTCGGGCCTGAGGCGACCTTCACGCACCTTGCTTCGCTTTCCAAATTCGGGTCGAGCGTAGAGTATCGTTCCTGTGCAAGTATCGGCGAAGTCTTCCGTGAAGTCGAGCAGGGGCGCGCGGATTACGGCGTCATTCCGATCGAGAACTCCATCGACGGAGCTGTGAGTCACACACTCGATATGTTCATCGATTCGGATCTTAAGATTTGCTCAGAAATCTATTTCGAGATTGCGCACAATCTGATGTCAAATGTGCCGAACATGAAACAGATCAAACGTGTGTATTCCAAGGCCGAGGTGTTTGGCCAATGTCGCATGTGGCTTGAGTCGCATCTCCATCATGCCGAGCTCATGGAAGCTTCCAGCACGGCCGCGGCGGCGAAGCGCGCGGCAGACGAAGATGGCGCTGCGGCGATCGGTTCGAGGCTTGCGGCGACGCTCTACAATCTGCCGATTCTGGCCGAAGGGATCCAGGATTTTTCGAATAATGTGACGCGTTTTCTCGTGATCTCCAAACAGATCCCGTCTCAGACGAAAAGCGATAAGACCTCGATCCTGATTTCGATCCGTGATAAGGTCGGCGCGCTTTATGAAATGCTCTTGCCGATTAAAAAATACCGCGTGAACATGACCAAGATCGAATCGCGCCCGTCGAAGAAAAAGGCGTGGGATTATTATTTCTATATTGATGTCGAGGGGCATGTGCAGAATCCCCGCGTCCGCAAGATGCTTGCGGAGATGGAAAAGAAGGTCAAATTCCTCAAGGTGCTTGGATCTTATCCCGCGGTGGGGAAGACGAAAGACTAATTAGTACGGCGTACGGGGTACGGAATACGGCGCTTGCATTGCCGCGGTTTACGCCGTACACCGTACTCCGTACTCAAGACGAAAAATTATGATTCCATTTAAAAAACACATCCAGCCGATCAAGCCGTATGAACCGGGGAAGCCGATCAAGGAGCTTCAGCGGGAGTATGGAATTCGGGCCGTCATCAAACTCGCCTCGAACGAGAACCCACTTGGGCCTTCGGGGAAGGCCTTGAGCGCGATGCGCAAAGCGATTCGGGAAGTGCATCTCTATCCGGAAGGAAGTTGTTATTATCTTCTGACGCGCCTTGCCAAAGAACTGGACATCGATCCCGCACATATCATTTTCGGTAATGGTTCTAACGAAATTATTGAGCTTTTGGCGCGCGGTTTTTTGTCGGAAGGCGACGAGATTATTTCTTCGGAAATAACCTTTCTTGTCTATCCGATCCTTTCGCAGGTATGCGGCGCAATGTTCAAGGCCGTCCCCATGAAAGACTATCGGTATGATCTTGAAGGAATCCTCCGGGCGATCACGTCGAAGACCAAGCTCATTTTTATCGCGAACCCGAACAACCCGACCGGTACTTATGTGACTGCAGGAGAAGTCGAGGATTTTCTTTCCAAAGTTCCCGACCACGTGGTCGTATGTTTCGATGAAGCGTATGTGGATTTTGTGGAGGCCGAGGATTTTCCGAAAATGGTCCCGTGCGTGAAGGAAGGGCGGCCGAATGTGGTGGTCTTGAGGACCTTCTCGAAGGCCTATGGGCTTGCCGGGCTGCGTATCGGCTACGGATTGGCTTCTAAGGAGATGGTTCAGTATCTCCATAAGGTTCGCCAGCCGTTCAACGTGAACTCAGTGGCGCAAGCCGCAGTCGTGGCCGCGCTTGATGATTCGTTCTTTCTTTGGCGCACGAAATGGCTCGTGGTCCGCGGCCGGAAATTTTTTTACCGTAAGCTCAAGAAATTAGAGCTAGAATATCTGCCTAGTCAGGCGAATTTCATTCTTATTCATATGAAGACCGACGGCCAAGAGGTTTATCAGTATCTGTTGCGCCAGGGGATGATCGTCCGGCCGATGACCTCTTACAAACTGCCGGACTGGATCCGTGTCACGATTGGCCGGCGCTCCCAGAATGCGCAGCTCATTAAACTGCTCAAGAGCTATTTGAGTAAAAATACAGCTGGTAAGGGGTAAGGTGTACGGAGTACGTCGAAAAAGCTTGCGCCGTACGCCTTCCGCCGTACTCGAAACCAAGGAGTTTTTAAAATGATTATCGTTCTTAAGAAAACCGTAACGCCGCAAGAACTGGAGCATATCTGCCAGAAGGTGCGAGAGCTCGGTCTTACGCCGAACGTATCGCGCGGCGTGGAGCGCACCGTGATCGGTGTGATCGGGGACGAAGAAAAGCTTCACGTCCAGCCGCTCGAAGTTTTTCCGGGCGTCGAGTCCGTGATGTCGATCTTGAAACCCTACAAGCTTGCGAGCCGCGACTACAAGGCTGAAAACACCGAATTTGATATGGGCAATGGCGTAAAGGTCGGCGGCAAGAAGATCGTCGTCATGGCCGGGCCGTGTGCTGTGGAAAATTATGACATGCTTTTGGGGATTGCGAAAGCCGTGAAGCGTTCCGGCGCGACATTTCTTCGCGGCGGGGCGTTCAAACCGCGTACGTCGCCTTATTCTTTTCAGGGGCTCGGCGAGGAAGGTTTGAAATATCTTCGCCAGGTAGCGGATGAGGTGGGTCTTCTGGTTGTGACCGAGGTGATGGATACGCGTCAGGTCGAACTTGTAGCCCAATATGCAGACATGCTCCAGATCGGGGCGAGGAACATGCAGAATTTTGACCTCCTCAAAGAATGCGGTATGACGAAAAAGCCAGTGCTTTTGAAGCGAGGCTTGAGCGCTACGGTGAAAGACCTCCTGATGTCCGCCGAATACTTGCTCTCCAAAGGAAATTTCAAGGTCATGCTTTGCGAGCGTGGCATTCGCACTTTCGAGACATCCACGCGCAACACGCTCGATCTGAACGCCATTCCTGTGCTCAAAAAAGAGACCCATTTGCCGGTTCTTGTGGACCCTTCGCACGGGACCGGGTATCGTGATTTCGTGCCTCCCATGGCCATGGCCGGGGTTGCGGCGGGATGTGATGGTCTGATGGTGGAAGTCCATCAGAACCCCGAAGAAGCCAAAAGTGACGGAGAACAGTCGGTCATGCCGGAGCAATTCGATGAAATGATGAAAAAGGTCCGTCTCATTGCGCATGCGGTAGGACGGGATATTTAAAATCGTACGGAGCAAGGCGTACGGTGTACGGCGAAAAAGTTTGCGCCGTACGCCTTCCGCCGTACTCCTTTCGAGGAAATCATTATGTTTAAGAAAATAACGATTATCGGCCTTGGCCTCATGGGCGGTTCGCTCGCCG
>CAYMER010000252.1:0-9270 GCA_964389345.1 uncultured bacterium
CTCCACTTCCAAAGCTTGAGCTCCTCTGCGAAGGATGACCGGCCCTTCGCCCGTCAGGTCCACGATCGTCGAAGTGAGCCTGAACTCTGTCTTGCCGCCGTCGATCAGGCAGTCAAAACCGCCCGGCAAACCCTCCAACACCTGATGGGCTGTGTGAGATGACGGCTTGCCATTTAGATTGGCTCCTGCCGTGATGAGGGGTTCTCCGGTCTCCCGGATAAGCGCGAGCGCGATCTTGTTTCGCGGGAACCGGATCCCCATCTTCCGCCCGGCAAGATTGGAAACGATCAAGGTGACCGGCCCCGGCCAGAACTGCTGTGTCATGGAACGGACCCGCGGTGTTTTCTTAATCCCAAGAGCATCGAGCATCGCCCAGTCGCTCACATGATTAATAAAAGGCCCCACTTCTGATCGCCCCGTGATCTCACAAAGTTTCTTTTCGATCCCGGGCGCGCTCATCCGCCCGCCAACCACGTAAACCGTTTCCGTGGGGAACGCGACCAGCTTGCCCTTTTTACAGACGCCCGCCGCCTTCCGGATCCGCCGCTTGTCAGGATCACGCCCATTGATCTTTAAAACGATGGGTTTCTTTTTCATTTTTTTTATCTCTGAGAATTTTTAGAAAAATGTCATTCCCGAATGCTTCAGTGAAGCAGCCCTTTAGGGTAATCGGGAATCCAAATCCTGGATCCCCGCTTTCGCGGGGATGACAAGCTTCTTTCTGTTAGTGAATCTTAAGACCTAGCGGCCCAATTCACGAAACAGCACCACATTAATGGTCTTAAGAGCAGTTTGGATGTCGAGCAACAGGGAAAGATTCTTCAAGTAATACATATCATATTGCAACTTCTCCAAAGCGTCTTCTTCCGAGGCGCCGTAGCGATAATTGACCTGCGCCCAGCCTGTAAGCCCGGGCTTCACGATATGGCGCAACGCGTAATAAGGTATTTTTTTCTCAAAGTTTTCGACAAACTCCGGACGCTCGGGCCTCGGCCCCACAAAACTCATATTCCCCATAAGAATATTCCAAAGCTGCGGGATCTCATCAATACGGGATTTACGCAAAATCGACCCCACCCGCGTCACGCGGCTATCATTAACCTGGGCGAACACTGCACCGCCCTTTTCAGAATCCTGCCTCATCGAGCGGAATTTAAAGATCGTAAAGACCTTCCCGTCGAGGCCGACACGCTGCTGCCTGAAAAGCACCGGACCGGGAGAATCCATCTTGATCACAAGCGCCGTCAGAAACATCACCGGAGCCGAAAGCATGAGGCCTGTGATCGCGAGTGAGATGTCCCCTAACCGCTTCACATGGATATAAATGCTCCGGCTCATCGCCTTAAAGGATGTGTACACGATCCACCCATCCCGCAAATGCGAGACCGGAAGCTTCCCTGTCAGGTCCTCATAGACCGTCGGCACATCATAGATCTCCACCCCCGCAAGTTTCGCGCACAGAAGCTGCCGCAAAAGCTCCCGCCGTTTCTCATGCGTGATCGCCACCACGATCTCATCCACCTTTCCATGGTCCAAGAGAGCCGGGATCATGGCGCTATCCCCCAGTACCGGAAAACCATCGACCGAACCGCCATACACTTTTGGATCATCATCCAGGAACCCGAGGATCGTATAATTCCTGTCCTTGCGGATGACATCGCTGATATAACGCCCCGCACCCCCAGCCCCAAGAATAATGACCGCCTTGCGGCGGACCTTGTCCATCGCAAATTTCTCAAAGGCAACTCTCCAGAGGAACATCAGAAAAAAGATCAGAACCGCATTGAGAAGCGTCAGACCCCGGCCCACCATCCAGTAAGGCAAGGCATAGGAAATGATAATGTTAAAAACCGCGGCAAAAAGCACCGCCGCGAAAAGCCGGGCCAGGAATTTCGAGCTCTTGAACCGTAGAGTAAGCTCATAAAGATTAAAAATGTAGAAACTTACAAGGAAGGAAGCCCACAAAAAAGCGAGCTTCACCGGAGAAACAAAAATGATCCTGCTGAAATCCTCAAATCTGAAGAAATAAGACAACACGAACGCCGCAAAGATCATCGCCGCATCCACGAGGAGCAGCACCACCCGCTGAAGTTGCACTCTTTTTTTAGGCATAAAAATTATTTCCCTTACGTTTTCGTTTACCGAGTGAGAGGAAGATCAGAGATCTTATGACGCAAATGCTTCTTAAGGATCCAGAAATCTAAAACGCCTCGTAAATAGTGAAGCCCAAAAACAGCATGGATCAGACAAAAAGCCCAAACAAGATAAGGAAAGAGCCGAACATCTTCCCGCGAGGCTAACTTCGCCGAAAAAAAGATGTTTGCGAGAGCATACACCATAAGCTCCCCAACCAGCAAAAGCCAAAAAAACGAATGAACGAAGCCTAAAACAAGCAGGAGGAAGACAGAACCGGCAAATAGCGCCGGAATGAACTGCCGTATGGTGAAAACACCCCCAAGCTTAACCGCCGCAAATGTCTTGAAATAGCCGTATTGGGCATACAGGCTTATCAGCTTTGTAAAAGTGTCCCGAGCGCAATAATAAGAGACGATATCGGGGATCAGCAATATTTTTCCGCCGCTCTTGAGAATCCGGTGATTAAGCTCACAATCTTGCGAACGGACCATTTCCTCATCATACAACCCAACTCTGTCAAATACTTCCCGACGGAAGCAGCCAAACGGCACCGTATCAACAGCCATGGGTTTCTTGACCCCTAACTTATACGACACACGGCCCACCCCAAAGCCTGAAGAGACAGCCAGGGCGATGGCCTTTGCCGTCAACGTATCCGCTCCTGGCCGGGTAATCCATAAGCCGCCCACATTATCAGCCTTGTGCTCAATAAGCGCATTCACGCATTTTGAAACATAATCTTTCGGATATTCACTGTGCGCATCCAGACGGACAATGATCTCCCCCTTGGACTGACCGATCAGAATATTCAATCCCGTGGGAACGATCTTACCGGGGTTATCAAACCAGCGCACCTGCGGAAATTTCTCCGCACAATCTACGAGTATTTTTCGCGTATCATCCGAACTTCTTCCGTCGGCAACAAGGATCTCGAACTGACCTTTCGGATAATCCTGCCCCAACACACAATCCAAACACTTGGCAATAAACTTCTCTTCGTTGCGGCACGGGATGATGACGGAAACAAATGGGCTGCTCATGCTCGAGTCTCTTCCACTCTTTGAATTTGATTTACTTGGGGTAGCTTTAAAAAAGATCCCAGAAGATAGTCGTACCCATCAGAAGCGAATTGATCCGTCCCGCTTGCGGGGTAAAAGGTCATTTCACCAAAATGTATTTTTCCCTTAATGTTGTAGAGATCGATCCTTACAAAAACCATCCCTCTCGCAAGCTCCGCAGCCGCGGCGCACATTTCTTTTAATTTAAGCGGCTTCTCGACATCACCTTGAAGTCGAGGAACATCATTTTCGATCGGCAACAGGTTCCAATCCGGGTCATAAAGATTATTGCGATGATCCCCAAAACGGTCGAAATGGACTTCTATAACCCGCGGCTGCCCGTTAAAACAATAAAATTTATAATCCGTGGGTGGCTTACCATTTTCCTCGAGATATTCTTCGCAAAGTATCCTGGGAACAATATTCTTATAGGCCCACTCCCTGCCGGCATAATAATGATTATTGTGCAGGTACAACTTAAGAAGCTTGCGCGCCTGCTTCCAATCCACATCTTTTTTATTTCGGCAAAATATATTCTGCCCGCTGCCGTGATTCACTTTCAGGACAAAAGAATCGGGCAGTTGGCCCACATCAATATCTTCGACTTTATCAAAAACGCCGTATATTTCATTAAGCGTCAAATCAGGACAACGACGAGCCACATATTCCCTTACGAGATATTTGTCCGCACATACGGTCAGCCTCTCATCTCTCCAATGGAGCTTCAACCATTGTATTTTTTCGTTGAGACTGCGAGGACAAGTTAAATTCAGCTTCTTGCCCATAACAATCCGATATCTCCACTTGATAAAGACTTCATCAGACACAAAGAAAGACAATAAACGCAAAGAATACAAATAGAGTGAATAAAAAAATAATTTTTTCTTTAGGCTTTTAAGGATTCCCATTGACTCGCCCCCTTTTCGACAGCAACTCCTTCAACTGCGCTATATATTGCCGGGCAATTTTAGACCACATTAAATAATCTAACGCATATCTCTTCGCCGCAGCTCCCTTTTTGATGATTCCCTCAGGATCACCGGCTATCGTCAACAAGGCATCGGTTATCGCCTCAGCCTTTGGATCACAGACCCACCCGCCCTGGCAAGTAAGAATGATCTCTTGCATGTTTGTTCCCGGAGTTACCAAGCAAGGGATACCTCGCGCCATGGCTTCAAGCACTGACCCCGGCATTCCTTCATTTCGAGATGTGTGCGAAAAAATATCAAAAGAATCAAAAGATTTGTCTTTTTCCTCGCCCCGAACAACCCCTTTGAACTTCACAGCCTTAGGATCTGGCAAAGTATTAACGAGATCCCAGAATAATCGCTCATCTTTTTTTGTATAAAAATAGCCGGCAAAAACAAAACTAAACTTATGGCCCAATCCTCGCCGTTGAATTTCTCGAACAGCATTCAGCAATAGATCGATCCCCTTAACATGTATATCCAATCTACCAATAAACCCAACCGTTAGAACTCCCACCTTTTCAAAAAATCGTTCGGGCCTGATCAAAGATGCGGTTGAATCAGGCACCCCATTAGGAATAATAAAAAATTTCTTTTTGGGGAAACGCTTTTGAATAAATCCCGCTTCAACATCATTTAACGCGTGTATCGCCATCGCGCCATCCATAAATTTATTAAAAAATAATAGGTTCCCAAGAATTTTTTTCCACGCCTTTTTCCTTTGTGCTCGAGGATGAAATCCACCGTGCACTGACACGATATAAGGTATTTCCAGCCGCCTCATCTGATACGCAAATGCCGTATGAAATGGATAATAAACTCCGTGGAAATGCACCAGATCGGGACGGCCGAATGATTTGAGAATCAAGTGTAAATAGCTGTCATCCATCTTCCAAGGATTCCAATGATCCTTCGTGGGAGACGGCAAACCGAAAACCCTCTTCTCAAGATCTTCTAAGCCTGAGCCGGGGATATCGGATAAGAGTCCGATCTGCACACCCTCTATGTAAGAAGCAGCGTTAAGCAAAGAGGAGACGTAAATGGAAGACCCAAATGGCCGATTAAAACGCACTGGAGCAATGTGAAGAATTCTCATAAGAGTTTTATGTATTTATTTCTTTGGGGGCATCTATCCCCCGAGATGGTTCTTTGATTAAAAGCACCGCAAAACACAGGACCCCCCAGCAAAGCCATGTTTCTCTGAACATTAATGAGTTTAAGAAAAATGTCGAAAACGCCCAAAAAAGAAACAACGAGACAAAAAAAGTCTTGTCCGCAGATTCAAGAGATGCCGCAAAAATGCCTTTCCAAAAACTCCACAACATCCAAAGTAATGAGAGCAAACCAAACAACCCAAATTTAACAAATATTTCCAGCGCAAAGTTGTGCGGAATTTTTTCTACCCCATAAATTCCGCCGATGGTAATCTGATTCTCCCGGGCAAAGCCAAGACCGAGAAAAAAGAACTCTTTCATATTTGATAAATATTCTCTCCATATCGACAGCCTCCCGGTCCCCCCATCGTCCACCCAAGACTGCATATCTAACAAACGATCTGGGAGCAGAGACGAACACAAATATAAAATGATCCCAATTGCAATCAACGAAATCCAATTCAAAATACTGCGCCGCATAGCAATATAGAAAGATGCTATAGCGACAGACAGCCACGCTCCCCTCGACTGTGAAGAAACCACCATGACCAGACACAAAAGAGCTAACAAAAACGCAATTAATTTGGATGCCTTTTGGGTCTCTTTGACAACGAAGAGTGCGAATAAAAAAGCCATCCCTGCTGAAAGACCAAAAGCGTTGGGGTCATCATACCCTCCTGAAAATCGATAAAAAGGGAAGCTTTGCAAAAAAATATCCCACTTTATAAGGCATGTGCTCAACAAACCTAAAACAAAACTGGTCGTCAACACCAAAAGTTCTCTTTTTGACCGGATTACCGATAGGATAATAAAGAAGAATGCGATCAAAAAACCAAGCTTCAAAATCCATCTCGCATTTGTCTCGCTAACAACTGACTGCCGCCCGAATGTCAGACTTGAGTCGAGAAGATAATCCATTCTGAATATCAAAACTGTAATCACAATATGGGTGATGATAAAAAGCAGAAAAACTCGAACAGCAAGCGGGGGGAGTCTGATACCCGTCTTTATCAGAAAAAACGAGAGCAAAGCCACAGAAACAATAAATAGGACCGGCGGGTACCCTCCCACCTCCTCAAGGTTCCCGCCCCATGGAAGAAAAAACCCAGAACAAAATATCAAAAAAAATTTTATCCACTCAAAATTGATCTTAGTAGTCATTAACACTCCGAGGTTTCACGCCTTTCAGCCGAAGAAGAAAACACAAGTCGGCGAAACGAAAACGAGGCTGTGATGAAAAATGCCTTCCTCACCCAAAATAATCTTTTTCCTCGCGAAGAAGTCCATCGTTTGAATTCGCCGCCTTGAGAAAATCGATAAATTCACGCAATATGGCCACCTTAACCGGCAACACCAAACGTCCCTTGCCCCATATTTGTTTTATCCGAAGCATCTCGACTTCGAAAAAAGATGCGGCATATTTTTCGATTCTTCCGAAATCAGGATCGAGTTTAGCTTCCCGGAAATAGGCGCCAAAAAAAACTTTAGCCGCGGGCATCACAGGATTGCCAAATAAAAATCTGCTAGAGAATCTAGAGATTAGAGTTCTAATGAACCAGAGCATATCAAAGTACCGTGTCCCATAGGTCGACCTACCCCCGTAAAGAGGTGTCAGCTGCCAATCGATGATTACAATGGGGGGCCAGGAATCACCCACGCAAACATTATCAACAGTTAAGTCTCCATGTATGAAAACCTCGTCATGAGGAAAGAAAAATTCCTGCGGGAGAGGAGTGCGCATATCATCGGGAAGCGTCATCTCGCGGTGAATAATCGCCAAGGAAGCTCCTAGATGCTTCACTAGTCTTATGCGCTGATCACCCCAAGGAACAGCTTGGGAAATCGGCTTCATCTGGAGTCGTTCGAAGACAGCCACACCTTTAGCCTCATTGTAGTCAAGGACCTCAGGCACACGAAACAGCCCGCATTGCTTTCCAATTTTGAAAGCCCTTCGGGTTTTTTCGACCTCAACACGCATCAATTCCGGGAGAGCGGTCTTTGTTACCGTATTCTTGCCAATATGTACACTGCTATGTCTCATGCGCACTTGTATTTTCCTTCCTATTAGGAAGATAATCCTCGAATTGACGAGATTTTTTTCAAGGCTAACTGGATCAATTCCTTAACATTCTGCCGTTCCGCCGTTGTGGCGATAAAAACATAGCAGGCCCCAAATAGCAAAAAAAGTGCGAGCGCGGAAACGCCCGCTCGGCCAACAAGTCCGTCAATACCACTGAAAGCTACGATGGCGAAAGTAACCGCGCTAACTGCTACTGCCACCATAAGTGGCTGTACGTATGCGCGCATGAGCATCTCGTGCAGAGCAAAGCCAACAGCCTTTGCACCAAATCCTATTTGGAGACATCCACAAACGAAATGCCCCGCCGACAAACCAGCAATCACGGCGATGTAGGGATTATGCCAGATAGAAAAAACTATTAAGATCAACCCGATTGGCACAATGGCAAGCCCAATCAGATAAATCAATACGACAATCCGTAGCTTCCCCATTCCCTTTAGCATGTGGTGGGCTGAGGAGGTGCTAAGCACAAACGATGAACTAGCAAATAATATAAGCGCATAGGGAGCAAGAAACGCATACTTAGGACCCACCCAGACTTCCAAAACATTTCGCATAAGAAGGCTGGCTATAATAACACCTGCTAGTACGAGAATCGTAGAGTAACGCATGCTTCGCACCAATAACTCCTGAAGCATCTTCTGGTTCCCAGTCGCCTCATAGGCACTGGCCACCGGCATGATCGTAAAGGTCATATCTCCAATGATCTGAAACAAAAGCGCCGCGGGCATGAGCATAATCGCCAGATGGGCGACAAAACTGGTTGACGCCAGCGCATCCATCAGCCAACGGACCCCCGTCGAATTCGCCGCAAGACACAGGGAAGACAACACTGTGGCCGCCCCGAACGCGCTAATAAGTCGAAAATGTGCCTTCTCGAACAAGTGAAAACGATTTTGCAATCCAGGGAGCAGGCGATAGGCTACAAAAACCTGCGCGAACCTGGCGAGAAACAGCATTCCCGCCATAATAATGATCAATGCCTTGAGCGATGGCCCCACCCAATAAAACCAAACAACCACAGCGAGCAGACTGATGTATGCCGACACGGTGTCGGTGATAGCGCCCACATAGTAGCATTGCCGTGACCGGATGACAGCGATATAGGGCGTCAGCGGGACAATGAACAGACTCATAATACTCACAATGCCCAGGGCAGAGCGAATCTGGCCGTTGGGATCTTTGTAGAATACCGCAATAACAAGAGTGGCAGCGCACACCAGAATTGCCAGAAACAGAGAATAGACAAAACTCGAACTGATAACCTTGTTGACTTCGTCCATGCGCCCGTGCGCCAGAAAACCCGCACTATATTTGGTAACACCGGACTGAAGGGAACTCTCCAACTGGCTTATCGACATCATCAAGGACCAGACCAGCACATAGACGCCATAGCTAGTTTCGCCAATAGCACCGATGAGATACGGCACCAAGATCAATGGGGGAATCACCGATAACCCCCGGCTGGCCCAGATGATAACCGTATTGAAGAGGATTAAATGTGACTGGCGCATGTATATCCCGAAATGCCAAAAAATTCAGCTATCTTCTGGAAGGAAACGGCCTTGAGAAGCAGCCCCCCTGTCCGTGCGGCGATAAAGCCTGCGGCGCCTATCAGTAGCACTTTCTTCATAAAATTATGCCCTCCAGAGGCATCGAGGAACTATAACACAGGTTTCGCATAGCTGATAGACCACAGCCCACAGACTACAGACGGCAGACTTCAGCCAACGGCTATGCGCTTAAAGCATCCACCCAATAGGCGTTGATGACATTCTCCATGGCCTTTACGGCTCCTTCTTTGGCTGGCGGCGGTACCTCGTCAATTCAAACCGTGGATGTGTAAACCACCTTCCGGTCTAGTTTCAGCCATT
>CAYMER010000253.1:0-5221 GCA_964389345.1 uncultured bacterium
CAGACTGATAAAAAGCTTATTAACGTCATTGCTGTTGAACGGCTTTTGCAGCGCCCCGGCTGCAACCCGGGTCTGTAATGCCGCTATATACTCAGGGAATCCGGCAAAGGCATAACCGGTCATAAAAGCAACACTCGTCTCCCGGATCTGCATCGCCAAATCAACAAATTCCGGACCCGACATCCCGGGGGGCATCCGGACATCCGTGTAAATAAGATCGAACGGTTCCTTCGTGTCCAAGGCCTGTTTATACATCTCCAGGGCTTCTTCGCCGCTGGCTGCGACCATAACATTTTTGATCCCAAAACTTTTCAGGTATATTGGCATCACGGTCCGGATAGAAGCCTCATCATCCACCACGAGAGCTTTCGTGAAAGGCGCTTTTAAAGGTTCCGAGGGCAGTTTCCGTTCAGGCTCGACGGAGATCCCGAGGACTTGCTGGCGGACAGGCCGGACCTGGGAATTCAAAGTTTTGGCAAAAAACCCATCCACAACAGACGCCGCTTTCCCGCTTAAAAGCTCGCCTTTTCCCACCACGAGAGAATGCTCGCGGAAAGTCCGCCACAGGGAACTTCCGTTATCCCCCGACACAACTTCGATCTGCGGAACGTTCTGGGCCGTCGCGAGAGGAGAAAAGCCGGATTCCGGCGTAATGACAAGATCCATGGCAAGCATCAGTTCCTGGACCCCGCTTACGAAAAGATTCTCCGGCACTTTCAGGAGGCGGTCCGGATACTTTCTTGCGAGCTCTTCCATGACCGCCTCCATTTTAAAACGCATGCTTTGATCTTCCCTGACCGCACCCGGAGAAAAGAAAAGATACGCATCGGTATTCGCCAGGATCCCGGAGAGCAGCTCCACCCATATCGCCGGTTCCATCAGTTCGGGACGGGAGCGGGAGAAAGTATTCACGTAAATGAATTTCCGGCCGCTCTGCATGGCTTGACGGATCTCGGCCTCCCCCAACCCTTTTTGTCCCAAAGAAATCGTGAGCATATTCTGAATGCGCCGCCTTCCCGATTCGTCCGGAAGCTTCACGCCCAGGAACTGCAGGTCCAGGCCCTCTTTAAAAAGTCCTAGTTCCCGGTAAACCCGGAGGACCATTTCCCAATAAACAGGCTCCTTCGATTTCTTGGTATGCCGCGTCAGGTTCTCGGTCCCTTTAACCCGCCTGAGACCGTTCTTATCGAGCATCAACACCGCCGGCGGAATGGGAAATTGCGAAAGCCGGATATCCGGCAACGGATTCATGTTGGAAAATACGACCGTCCGGACGGGTTCTGTTTCCCCCGGAGCCGCCCGTTCATAGATATCGAAGAACGGTTCTTCAAGCCCGGCGCCGCATTTCGTAAAATCGAAAACAAGATCATACGGGGAACGATCGTCTTCGCGGGAGCTCAACCAGCTCACCAGCCTTCCGGGCTTTCCGTCCACCAGTGCTTCGCGGATAACCCCAGCCGGAGCTTTGATAACATCTAAAACACCGTTGGGCGTCTCCCCTTTGCTTTTATAATCGGGATCCAGAATCGTGAAAACACGACCCTTGAACTGTTCCGACGAAAACAGGTTGGGGTTGTCGATCGCAAGATGGATCTTCGCGTTCGGAAATCTTTCAAGAAGTTCCGGAACGAAGCGAGTAAAGAGCATCGCATCCGTAGTAAGACTTTCCTGATCCGGCTGGTGTCCGATGATGAAGATCTTCTCCACTTTCGCGGCCTCCTCCGCCGGCATGTCCAGCGGCCTTGCAACCGTTCCCGATACTTGCGGTTCCGTCCGCATCTCCGCACGTACGGGGGCCACAACACGGCCCTTCTCAGTGCGAAGTTCGCTTCGCTCCTTCGAGCGATCCCCATTCGCTGGCATTAGTCCTGCTTCTTCGCGAAGCGACAACCTTTGAACCAACCCCAAAAGAGAAGCTTTGATGACGGGCTTTTCTAAGGATTCCTGAATAATTCCCTCTTTGACCAATGCCCCAAGATCCACATTCTCCAAATTACCGCCCGTCATTAGAACCACAAGCGTATCCCCCGCTAGCCGGATCTCCCGGGCCAGCTTGTCACCGCTCACTCCCGGCATATTGATATCTAAAATAACCAGGTCAAAGGAACCTGCGCTGAATTTCTGGAGGCCGGCCGCGCCATTTTCTGCGACCTCGACTTGATAACCGGCTCCTTCCAGGAAAGCCTTAAGCGTTATCCGTATGCTCTTCTCATCATCCACCACGAGAATGTTTTTGATCTGCCGCGTCTCGGAGCGGGCCCCTTCGCCTTCGACAGGAGGGCGGCTCTTCGAGGCCTCCAGAAAAGCCGTCGCGACATCGCGTGATCTTTCCCGGTCGCCGGCGAGCTGCTTCAGACGCCAAAGAAGAAACATGTCACGGCCTTCTTTGACGACAACGCGGCGATACTCTTCCGCGTCCGCGCCCATCAGACGAACACGATCGGAAGAAATTCCCCATAAATGGCTGAATTCCCTGATCGTTGTAGACTTATTTTTGAAAATATCGCTCCAGTCTGCCGGCTTCTTTACAAGGGCTCCGGGGCTAATTTCCGCATACCTCCCGCCACCATATCGCTTGGTCAGATCAAGATAATCCGCAATCATGTCTTTCAGGGGCACTTCATTGCTCCGCAACTGTTTCCAATAGGCCGCAAGCTGTTCGAAAGGATTCATCCCCGCGATCTCAGCAGCAATATTTTCCGGATCTTCAAGGACCTCGATATATCCGTTTATTTCCATCGCCTCCGCTTTTTTGAGCTTGTCCATCGCAATGTGATAGATCAGGTCCGAGTGCGAGGAATGGGTCGTGGATCGCACACGATCGCCGCGTATCTCCGTGACCTTGATGTCCTTCGCGTGCTGTGCGGAGTTTTCGACCCCCCGAAGATCGATCTCAAGGGTGATGGGACCGTCCTTGCCAGAAATCACGCCCACCACCGTATATTCCTGGCGTCTGACAGAGCCAGGATCCATAGCGTCGATTAATTTGGAGAGCCGGTCATAATCAAAAATATCGATCTTTCCCGTGAGGTAGGAAATCGCAGCCTGAAAAGCCTCGACCCCCGGTTGCGCCTCAAGCATTTCGAAAAACTTCCGGCCCACCGCACTCTCCTCGGGGGATCTATTATCCTTCCACCCCTTGATGAAAAGGAACCGATAATACTTGTTGAGCGCCTGAAGAAGAAATTCCTGGGCCAGGACCTCCTTTCCATCCTCCACGGGACGCTGGCCCTGATACTGAAGCGTGCCGTCCCCGATCCGCGCGGTGATCTCCCCCGATAAAACATTCACCGCGTCCGGTACTGTCAGAACCTGATTCCGCAATTCCGAACGAACAACAGGCTTCAATATAAATATTCCGCCGTATTCCAATTCCGCCAGTCCGGCAAAAACAGCTTCGCCTCCGGAAAGATCTCCCTCCATCCGGACCTGCAACACAGCTCCTTCAGCGGCTTCCAGGGTGAGCATTTCCAGAACGCTCTTCCCGGAGACCCTCTCGCCGTTGGCGTTGATGACCCATACATGGGCCGCATCCGTCACTTTCCCGGAAAAATAGCGCGCCAATAATGTCGCCGTCAGAACATAAAGGCCGCCCGGAAATATCAATTGAAAAAGTCGCGTGTCGGTCAAAGGCTGCCCGGAAGACGCGGACAGAACGCCGCTTCGAAGTTCGGCGCGGGAAACAGCGGCATTTTTCACGTTTTCCCCGTCCATCTCAACCGCCGGAAAATCAAGCCATTCCTTCAGGCTCCCTTCAAGCCGTTCCTGAAAGCCAGGTTCTTCGATAATTTTTTCTTTTCCAATATAAACCATGACACTGGTCATTCCGCCGCTAAGATCATTCAGGCTGAAATTCCACACGCTCACTTTGTGAACCCTCGCCAGGACACCGCTGATAAAAGCGCTCAGCCCGGGACGGTTCATCGTGGTAACGGTAAGAACCCGCACGTCCTTGCGAAAATGGTGATCCGCAAGCTTGACCCTTGAAGGAACGCCGGTCGCGGCACCCCGCTTCCAGACCCGGAGAGGCCCGAACATCTCATCGCTGGCATGATAACGACCGCCGATCCGTTTCGCCCTCGCGCTGTCAAACAAACCGACCACCGACCACCTTTGTTTTTCAAAGATCTTCCGAAGGTCTGTCCGGATCTTCTGAATCCTAACGGCATGATCCGAAACGTCCGAAGGAAAAACTCCCAGGAGCCGGAGCACCACCCCCGAACCTGTTCCCAGCGCGGATCCGGACATATCCTCAATGACAAACCCGTGTTGATAAAGCGTCCTGGCACAAAGATGTATCACTCCGGGATCCTCAACAGGAATACCGATAAGGATTTCGTATAGATCTCGGTTCTCGCGCGAAGGAAGAGAAAACTCCGTCATCGCAAGCACATCCGCCCGCTTCTGCCTGGTCAAGAATTCCAACGCCCCGAGAAAAAGAAGCTGTTTCAGGATTGTTTTCTTGTCCCGCGTATGTTCGTCAAGATCCAGGGACCGGAGATAGCGCCATCCGAAACGTTCGATATATCTCTGAAAAAGGGTCCTGAAAATTTCCGGGGACGCCATGGAAGCAATGATCTGCTCCCTTTCTTCCTCCGAGAGAGAAACATTGACGACATTCGCTTCGTCGAACAACTGTCGCAAGATCTTGGGATCCTTGATGCTTTCCCAAAGTTCATCCGCAAAGTTCTCGATCTGGCCTTCCGAGTTGATCTCTTTGCGAGCCTGTCCGGCCTTTTGGTAAAGATCTCCCGAAGAAGTTCCCTCGTCTCCGCTTTTCAGTAACGAATTTCCGGTGCGGTGGAATTCCTCCCAGCCCGCGATCCCCGATTCCGAACCTTGCCGCAATGCCAGCAACACTTTGCTGGGTCTCATGGAACCGATCCGCGTTGAGAGAAGCATCAGATACAAAAGGTCGATCATGCCGGCTTCCTGGTCCCATCCGGAAAAAACTTTCGCAAGCGTCTCGGCTACCGCTTGATCCGACATGGGGTCGAAATCCGCGAGGATCCTTTTCTCGTAGATAAGCCACGCGATCTTCTCACGATCCTCCACGGACCATCCCCTGGGCTCTAGTTCCCGGTTCACGAATTCCGCAACCTCGGTCCTGGCCAGAGGCGTGTTTTTATAAACACCCCTCATGATCCCATCCAGGAAAACCGCCATGCGAAGTATCCCTGAAGCATGACCGGTTTGATCTGTCCCGACCTTCTTGAAAACC
>CAYMER010000254.1:0-6567 GCA_964389345.1 uncultured bacterium
AGCTTTGCCCAAGGGTGCCGAGTGCCCCAGCCATCCCTGGGATGAGTCTCGATTGCGAAAATAATCTTATGAACGGCCTCCAGACGTTCTCGCCGCAGGATGGTCTGGCGCGCGCTCAGGAGGCGGGGTTGGATCTGGTCGAAGTTGCAGGAACGACCGTCCCACCGGTATGCCGTATCATGGATCTCGGGAAATACCTTTACACGCTCGGGCGGAAGGAAAAAGAATCTCGCAAGAAGCAGAAGACGATCGATATTAAAGAAGTCAAGATGACCACGAAGATCGACGAAAACGACTACCAGACCAAGCTTCGTAACGCGCGCCGGTTCATCGAGCGAGGAGACAAGGTGAAGCTCGTGGTGTTTTTTCGAGGTCGCGAGATAGTGTATGTGGACAAAGGACGTAAACTTGTGGCTCGTTTTGTTCAAGACCTCGCTGATATCGCGCTGGTCGAGCGTAACGACGGTTTGGAAGGGAAGGCGATCATGCTCTATTTGGCCAAGATCGCGTCCGTGAAGAAAAAAGAAGTGGTGCCCGCTTCATCAACAGTTCCGGTGAGCCCGAGTGCTCCTCCGGCGAAGACAGACTAATACTGCGTTCTATTTGATTTTATGGGTTCGCAGTATTGTACCGTGTACCCTTAAAATTTAAAGTGACACGGTGCTAACAGGATAAAGGAAACATTATGCCGAAGATAAAAACGAAGAAAGCTATGCAAAAGCGTTATCGCATCACAAAGACCGGAAAGGTCATGGCCAACAGGACCAAGCGCCGCCATATGATGACCGACCGCAGCCCGAAATCAAAACGTCAGTCTCGGGGCAAATTGCAGGTCGAGAAGATGCATGTCCGTGCGATCAAGTTCTCGATGCCCTACAACCAGTGATCGTATCAGAAACGGTTCGAGCTATTTGAACTAATCAAAGAGGGAGTATTTTATGCCAAGGTCAACGAATTCAGTCGCTTCAAAAAAACGGAAGAAAAAGATATTCAAACGCGCCAAGGGTTTTGTCGGAGGCCGAGGCAAGTTGCTCAGGACCGCGAAAGAGACCGTCGCTCGTGCGATGGCTTTCGCCACCCGTGACCGCAAGCAGCGCAAGCGCCATTTTCGCGCGCTTTGGACCGCCCGCATCAACGCGGGGTGTCGTGCAGGCGGGATGTCGTATTCCCGGTTCATCGACGCTCTCAATAAGGCGAAGATCCGCTTGAACCGGAAGTCCTTGGCCGAGATCGCCGCGCGGGACGAAAAGACTTTCCAGGAGATCGTGAAGCTCGTTAAGACCGTCAAGCAAGCCTAGGCCCATAACTCGTCATAGGGTAACGGTTACGCACTTGCCCTTGTATTTTTTAAAAAAAATGGTGGGCAAGTACAGCACTGGCTTCCAATTATGAATTAATGTTAGCCAGGCGAAACCCGTATCGGCTACGTGGAACGGCTGGATAAATTTTATAACGCCACCGCCTGTGAAGCGGCGGGGTCCCGCCAAGGGCGGGAAAACGGGCGTCGTAACCGTTGCCGTTTGCGGATAAGCAACGAAAAGGGTAACCGATGAAGGATCAGATCCTCCGCGTTGAAAAGGAAGCCCGCGAAGACATTTCCCGCATCAATTCCCCCGATGCGGCTGAGGCCTTTCGCGTGTTGTATCTCGGTAAAAAAGGCAAGCTGACCGAACTTTTCAAGCAGCTTGGCGTCGTTCTTCCTGAGGAGAAAAAAGTCGTGGGCGCGGAACTCAACCGCGTCAAACAGTGGCTGGAGTCCTCGGTCGAAGCTTTCCTGCAAAAGCCGCCGAAGAAAGGGACGTCCACGGATGTGTTTGACGAAACACTCCCCGGTATCCGGCCTCCGCAGGGCAGTATCCATCTTCTTCAGCAAACGATCCGGGAGATCTCGGGGGTCTTCAGCCGAATGGGTTTTGAGACCGTAGAGGGTCCGGAGATCGAAACCGAATTTCATAATTTCACAGCCCTCAATATCCCGCTCGATCATCCGTCGCGTGATGCTTTTGACACTTTCTACACGACGCAGGGGCAGCTCCTGCGTTCCCAAACATCCACGGTTCAGATCCGTGTGATGAAAGAACGCAAACCCCCGCTTAAGATCATTGCCCCGGGTCGTGTGTACCGTCCCGACACCGTGGACGCGAGCCATTCGTTCATGTTCCATCAGATCGAAGGCCTGATGGTGGATGACCGGGTGACCTTTAGCGATCTCAAAGGCGTGCTTCATCTTTTTTTGCGCGAATTGTTCGGTTCCGAAACCAAGATCCGTTTCCGTCCTCATTTTTTCCCGTTCACCGAACCGAGTGTCGAGATCGATATTCAGTGGGGCAAAGGATGGCTCGAGATCCTGGGCGCGGGCAGTGTCGACCCGAATGTTTTTGATGAAGTAGGTTATGACAAGAATGCCGTGAAGGGATTCGCGTTCGGCCTTGGCGTGGAGCGCATCGCCATGCTACGGCACGGCATCAACGATATCCGGCATTTTTACGAGAACGACCTTCGTTTCCTGAGACAGTTTTAACGTTTACCCTTGCACGAACCCGGGTCGTGTAAGCGGTCCACGAACCGGGTTCGTGCAAGCATTTGAGGAATTAAACAGTGAAAATATCAACCAACTGGTTAAAGGATTTCGTGGAGCTTGCACCGCCCGTTTCGCGGATCGCAGAACGGCTCACGTTGGCGGGTCTTGAGGTCAAAAAATGCGAGGCGCTCAAGACTCCGTCGGACACGATCTTCGAGATTGAGATCACCTCAAACCGCCCGGATTGGCTTTCTCATTGGGGTGTGGCCCGTGAGATCGCAGCCGTTGAAAATATTTCTTTGAAAAATCCTGTGGTGGATCCTGAAACTGGCCGGATGCCGCCTCCGGGTTGGAAGATCCAGATCAAGGACGCGGCCGGCTGCCCGTATTACACGGGAGTTCTGATCGAAGGGATCACGGAAACGAAAACCCCTGATTTTATTGTGAACCGCCTCCTGGCTTGTGGCATCCGCAGCATTAATCTCATCGTCGATATTACCAATTATGTGCTCCTCGAGGTCGGGCAGCCGCTCCATGCCTTTGACGCGGACCTGCTCCGGGGCAAAGAGATCGTGGTTCGCAGGCCCAAGCAGAGCGAGAAATTTACGCTCATTAACGGCACCACGATCGAACTGAAATCCGACGACCTATTGATCGGGGACAGCGACCGCGCCGTGGCTCTGGCCGGCGTGATGGGCGGAAAAGATTCCGAGATCAGCGATAAAACGCGCAATGTTTTTCTGGAGTCTGCATTCTTCAATCCCGGCCGCGTCCGGAAGACCTCTCGCGCGCACCAGGTTTCGTCGGATTCCTCCTACCGCTTTGAACGCCGCGTGGACCCGGAGGGAGTGGATCTTGGCCGGAGTCGGGCGCTTGTGCTGATCCAGAAATATGCCAAGCCGCGCCATATCAGCGCGGTGATCAAGGCGGGAGAGAAGCCCCAGCTTGCGATCAAGACCGTCCAGCTGCGTAGCGACGAAGTCAAGTCGGTTCTGGGCGTCGAGATCAAACCTAGTCAGATCGCGCTCATTCTCGGCCGTCTCGGCCTCCAGGTGAAACAACACACGTCTGGCAGCCCTGATTCTCATTCAGTAAAAGTGGACGGGCTATCAGGGCAGTCCTGCTTACCATCGGTTCTTAAAAAAGAGCAGGGGATCTGGACGGTCGGCATTCCGTCGTTTCGTCCTGACCTTACACGCTCCATTGATCTTATCGAAGAGATCGCGCGGATTTATGGTTATGAAAACATTCCCGAAACCCTGCCTGTGCGGGAGCCACTCACGGTCGTGGAGTCGCCGCGTCTCGTCCTTGAGCATAAGATCCGGCAATTCTTGAGCGGGGCGGGGCTCTGTGAAACCGTGACATTCAGCCTTATTTCCGAGGACGGATTTGATGTCGGAAAAGACCTCGGGGCTGCCGTCCAGATTGTGAATCCTCTTCAGCACGGCCTGCACTGGATGCGGCCGACCCTGGTCACGAGTCTTCTTACCGTGATCCAAAAGAACGTGAACGCCGGTGCGGATTCCATATCGCTTTTTGAGATCGCGAATATTTATGCGACGGCGGAGGCGCACAAGCATCCCGTGGAAGAACGCGTCTGCGCGATCGCGCTTTATGGGAAAAAGGCGGCCCAGACGTGGTTGGATGCGGCTCGTAGCGTGACGTTCTATGATCTCAAGGGGTATGCCGAGTCGGTCCTGAAAAATGCGGGATGTGCGGAGCTTTGTATCGCGAAGGTCCGAAAAAGTTATTTTGCGGAAGGGATGGCCGAAGAGCTTCGGATGTGGCAAACGCCGGTCGCGATCCTTGGACAGGTTTCCGGGGAACTTCTTAAAAAATGGGACCTGAAAGAGCCGGTCTATTATGCGGAGATCTCGCTGGAGAAGCTTCTCCCGCAGGCGCAGAAGATTCGCGCGTTCAAGGACTGGCCCAAATATCCGGCGATCGAGCGGGACCTCTCGATCGTGGTGAAGGAATCTGTCAAAAGTGGGGATCTCGTGGGGGAGATCCGCGCTCTAGGACAAGGACTGATCCGGGAAGTGGAGCTCTTTGATCTTTTTTGCGGAAAACGCGTTCCCGAAGGATGCAAAAATCTCGCGTTCCGCATCACCTACCAATCGGCCGAGCGCACGCTTGTCTCCGAAGAAGTCCAAAAGGTACACGAAAAGGTCGCCCAAACGCTTGTTTCCAAATATCAGGCTTCTTTTCAAACGTAACGCACTCGCGCAACGCGCTACGCGCAACGCACAACGTGAACATCCAGAACAATTTCGTTGCGCGTTGAGCGTTGCGCCGTCTAGAAATATTCACTCTTTTGGCGCCATGCTATGAAAATATCCGATCCATCTGATGAGTTGTTTGCTCAGTCTGAGGTCGAGGATTCTCTTCAAGTCCCTCCGGATGCGCCGCTTGCTGTCCGGATGCGGCCGGCCACACTTGATGATATCGTGGGGCAGGAGCATCTCCTCGGGCCCGGCAAGCTTCTTCGACGCACTCTTGAATCCGACCGTCTCTCCTCGCTTATTCTTTATGGGCCTCCGGGCACCGGCAAGACCACGCTCGCTCTTGTGATCGCCCGTACGACCTCAGCTCGCTATGTTCAGATCAATGCCGTCCTTTCCAATGTCGCGGAGATGCGCAAGATCCAGGAGGAGGCCCGAAAACTCCTGCGCCATTCGAGGCGAAAGACCGTTCTTTTTATCGATGAGATCCACCGGTTCAATAAGGCCCAGCAGGACATTCTGATGCCGGATGTGGAGTCGGGCGTCATTATCCTGATCGGTGCCACAACACAGAATCCGTCGTTTGCCATCCGCGGGCCGCTCCTTTCCCGCTCGATCGTTTGTGAGCTAAAACCCCTCGAAGAATTCCATTTGATCCGTATTATGAAACGGGCCTTGGACGATAAGGAGTGTGGCCTCGGGAATCTCAAGATCGAGATCGAGCCGGCGGCATTTGATCACATCGCGAAGCAGGCTTCGGGAGATGCGCGCCGGGCTTTAAACGCGCTCGATATTGGCGCGAGGACCACGCCTTCGGATAAAAACGGAGTGATCCAGTTTACCGCGGCGGTCGCGGAAGAGTCGTGTCAGAAAAAGATCGTCCATTATGACTGGGATGAAGATTTTCATTACGATACCATCAGCGCCTTCATCAAGAGTTTGCGCGGTTCGGATGTCAATGCTGCGATCTATTGGCTTGCCAAGATGCTTTACGCGGGGGAGGACCCGAGGTTCATCGTGCGGCGTCTTGTAATCTTCGCGAGCGAAGATATCGGAAATGCCGATCCTCAGGCTTTGATCCTTGCCACGAGCGGGTTTACGGCCGTGGAATTCGTCGGAATGCCGGAGGCTCGCATCATCCTTGCTCAAGTGGTGACGTATCTCGCGCTTGCCCCCAAGAGCAATGCCAGCTACATGGCTATCGAGCGCGCGACGGAAGATATCAAGACACAAAAGACCGAGCAGGTGCCGCAGCATTTACGTAGTACCGCCTATTCCGGCGCCAAAGACCTCGATCACGGCAAAGGTTATATCTATCCGCATGACCGCCCTGGCTTAAATAAACACATGGAAGGTAGCCAGGGCGGCCCCAATTTCAACTCCGTTGAAATTGATAGGAATCGGGACCGGCCCGAAGAAGCGCTTGGTCAGATCTATCTCGATAAAGCCGCTCCCTACTACATTCCAAAGTCGGTTGGGTTTGAAAAGACCCATATCGAGCGCCTGCAGTCCCTCCGCCAGCCCTACGAATCTTCCTCGCTGTAGGCTCTTCCGAGCCGCAAAGCTAAATTATTTTATGGGTTGGAGTGTGTCAAAAAGGCCCAAATAAGATATTTCTGCTATAAATTGCAATATATTGATTTTAAAACAGTAATCTTAAAATAATTTACAATACAGTATTGACAAAAGCATATTCGTAGGCTATGTTTTTGTTAGAAGGTAATAAAAGTGGTTTTTGAAATGATATAAATACTGAAACAAAGGAGACGAGAAAATGACACACGATCTATACGGGATTCGGAATGCAAAAATGAACGGACGGAG
>CAYMER010000255.1:0-3877 GCA_964389345.1 uncultured bacterium
CGAGGACTGTCCCAATTCTATTCAATTTCCACTCTGTGGAAATTGGGGCTGTCCTGACTACCATTCAGGAAAAGAAAATAAAAGTCAGGACTGGAGGGCGAACGAGGGAATCCACGCCGGGGATTCCCGAGTGGTGACGAGACTCAACCCCAGAGCATTCTCTTGGATCTGATTTAAAATAAAAAACGTTTATTTGACGGGCCAGGAGGCCGCGATCTGGGCAACTTCTTCGAGCATTTTTTTGCGATCCTCATCGGTCACGGTCGGGACAGAACCAAAATATTTGTGGCCGGCCATTTCCATGCCGCAAAAGCGGAACGTTTCATTGTCGATGATTTGCTCCATGCTCTTGATCCCGCCGGAAGATTCGGCGACCGCAAGCGGTGCACCCAGTGTGCTGACGGCATAAACTTTTTTCCCGGGGATGAGGCCCACAGGCCCGGTGGCCGTGTAGTCGTACGCGAAACCCTTGCTGAACACGCGGTCGATGTAGCCCCCCGCGATCGAGGGCATACGGCCCCACCAAATGGGGTAAAGGAACGTGAGCTGATCGGCCCAGCGGACATGGTCCTGTTCGATCGCAATATCGCCGGGGACTTTCCCCGCGAGAAAGGTCTGGAAATCGTCGGCCTTGAGCACGGGATCAAAATGCAGGGCGTAAAGGTCACGCACGCGGATGTCCTGTCCCTTTTCCTTCAGGACCCGGACCAGCGTCTCCTTGATGGCATGGTTAAAGCTCGCGGGATTCGGGTGAGCATAAACGATCAAATGTTTCATGTTTTTCCCTTTCTATAAACGATGAGCGTTCTTCTGAAACCAGTATACCGTGCGACGAAGTCCCTCTTTAAAAGGAACGCCGGGCCGGAAGCCTAAAAGCCGGCGGGCCTTGGTGACATCCGCGAAGGTCCGCCGGATATCGCCCTCACGTTTGGGTGTGTGAACGATCTTCACCTTTTTCAGGCCGAGGATCTTCTGGACCTCTACGAGGCAATCAATGACCCGAGCTTCCGAGTGGCTTCCGATATTGAAGGCCTCGCCGGAAACGCCCGGCTTTTTCATGGCAAGAAGATTGGCGCTAACCACATCATCCACATGGACGAAATCACGGGACTGCTTCCCGTCCCAATGGACTTCGGGAGGAACCCCGTCCAAAAGATGTTTTAAGAAAATGGGGATCACGCACGCGTAACGGGACTTCGGATTCTGTCGCGGGCCATAGACATTGAAATAACGGAGGGCGACCGTTTCGAGCCCGTACAATTTTGAAAAATTCCGGCAATAATACTCCCCCATGATCTTGGAGGCGGCGTAGGGAGATTCGGGACGCGGAAGGTCTTCCTCGTTCGATGGGAATTTTTTTGTTTCCCCGTAAACGGATGAGGACGAGGTGTAAACAAAACGCTTCACGCCCGCTTCCCGGCTCGCTTTAAGAAGCCGGAGGGTTCCCGTCACATTGACCTCGTGGGTCACGAGAGGCTGATCCACCGATTGCGGTACGTTGGAAATGGCGCCCATGTGAAAAACGTAGCGGACCCCGCGCAGAGCCTTTCTCACATCCTTATCATTGCGCAAATCGCCCTTGATAAAATCAATCTTGGAAAGTGCCCGGGCAAGATTTTCTTTTTTCCCGGTCGAAAGATTATCCAGAACCCGGACTCGGTATCCTTTGGAAAGAAGTCCGTCGACGAGATTCGATCCGATAAAACCGGCGCCTCCGGTGACAAGACAAAGTGGATTTTTTTTCACAGAAAAGAGTCCTTTGCTGTCCCGATCAAATTTCTTGTGGAGCACTGGTAGCTTCGAAAAGGCACATCCTCTGGACTTTGATGCCTTTCATGAGAATGGCTCCGCCGAATCCCGACGTGACCGCGCCTCCGTTCCAGATCTCGGCGGATCTTTTGCCGAGACTCTGACGGAAACTGATGGCTTTTTCGGTCACTCGGCGCCCGAGAACGGAATTGTCCAAATAATCATAGGCGGTGATGAGCGCGACCTTGTCCTCGTTCGCCAGAATGATCCCCTCCGGGACCACGACAAGCTTCATCGCCCGCGGGGCATCCCCCACGGAATCTGCGGCGATCTGTACTTCATGAAGGATCTTGTCCGCCGGAATATCTGAAACTGCCTGGTTGGCCTGATCGAGGAGGACCTCATAGCCCTGAACACGCTTGAGCTTTTCGAGATAGAAGCGGAAATAGGTTATTTCACGCGGCGTGTAATAGGAATGGTTCAAGAATCGGGTCACCTTCGCTTGTGGAAAACCCAAGTCCAAGAGCGCTTTTTGGTTCATTTTGTAAAGATCCGTGCGATCACTATCATTGACCAATTCGTCGGCAGCGTTGTTGATATTGCTCACGGTCATGACCGCAGAGGCAATCAAGCCCACAGGAACAAAAAAAGTTGCGACGGCAACGATGCCCCGGCCGCCCATGCGCGATTTGGCCATCGAGTCAAGCTTCGCCTGGAGATCGGGATTCCGGCTATAAACGTCAACACCGAGCTTCTTGGCAAGGTCCCGTTTCGTGGAGCTTAAAAAACCGTCGCCTTTTTCCCCCGACTCTTTTTTCCGAAAAACACCGCCGATCTTGCCGCCCAGTTTTCCGACCCCTTTTCCGATCCCCGACACAGAATCCACGGGATGGACCACGATGTTCTTGAGCCCGGTCCCCGTGTCCTTGATCGAATCGACTGCGCCATCCGTGATCCCGCTACCCGTATTCTCGCTCGCATTGAGCTGTACGAGTACGTCGACCTCGTGAAGAAATTTTTTGAGATTGGTTAGCCCATGAATGATCGAGCTCCCCTGGGGTGATGTGACCGTAAACGTCAGAAACCCGGGATACTGAGCGTTCTCCTGAACGGATGCGATCTGGGCGTTAGGTGATTTTGATGGTAAGAAATCCTTCGGAAGCCGCAGATCTTGCATAGTGATCGCTCCGAAAGAAATCGTCTGAGAAAAGACAAGGCACAGCAAGACTAGAAAGCTGATCTTTTTTTTCATAAAAGACCTTTCGCTGGATTCGTTAAGTTGTTTTTTCTTGGGAATCCGCTGCGACCGAAGCGGCGCTCTTGTCCATCATTTTTCCCATCATCGGACACTGTTTTCCGCCCATAGGCATCGGCATTTTGACCTCAACCTCTTTAACGAGATTCAGGTCCGCGTCATATTTCATGAGCTTGTTGCCCGCGAGCACGATCACGCCGCCTTCATCCGTCGCGACCATTTGCGTTTTCCCCATCATGGGACAACCCATTTTTCCCATGCCCGCCATAGGCATCCCCATCGGCTTATCCATGGACATCCCCGGCATTTCTTCTTTTTTCGCTTCTTCAGCAAACGCCGGCAATGCGACCAGAACTGACAGCGTTAACACCGCCACCCATATTTTTTTCATAACATCTCCTCTCCTTTTGATCAGGGTTTAGGGGTTAGGGTATAGGAAATTCTACGTTTTTCTAAACGCTAAATCCTATACCCTATTTATCAGGCTTTCCCTGCAGAACCTAATACTTGCTCATTCTTGTGCTTGTACATCGTGACCAGCGCGTCACGCGCGGGGCCGAGATATTTGCGTGGATCGAATTCCGCGGGTTTTTCTTTAAAAGTTTTTCGGATCGCGGCGGTCATCCACAAGCGGCCGTCGGAATCAATATTGACCTTGCACACGGCGGATTTCGCCGCTTTGCGAAGCTGTTCTTCCGGGATTCCGACGGAATCCTTAAGAGCGCCGCCGTTCTCATTGATGATTTTGACCGCTTCCGCGGGAACCGACGACGCGCCGTGGAGCACGATCGGAAAACCTGGGATCTTCTGTTCGATCTCTTAGATCGGAAGAGCACACGTCTGAACTCCAGTCACCGGCTATGATCTCGTATG
>CAYMER010000256.1:0-8401 GCA_964389345.1 uncultured bacterium
GTTTCCATTTAAAGCGGTCCCTCCTGTCAACTTTTAGCGCGGCTTTAATAAGTTTTTAACAGCTTCCGTCAAGCCCTGCAGCGGCAGCATCTGCGCCTGATGCGCTTCTTTTCCCATGCGGGTCATGATGCGCATGCTGACCGCGACATAACAGTTGTCCGTGATCTGAAGGCAGGCTTTGGCGTAGGGGGACTTAGGATGACCCATCATGTAAGGCATGACGTACATCGTGCGGCCCTTCATGCAGCCGTCGAATAATGCCGTCATTTTGGCCCTGGCTTCTTTTGGGTCCATCCAGTTGTTGTTCGGGCCGGCGGTCTCTTTGTCGGGATGACAGACGAAGGTCAGTTGCTCGGTGCGCGCGACATCGTTGGGATGGGAATAGTGAAAATAGGCGTTCGGCCAGTGTTTCTCATTCAGCTTCCGGAAAATAGGTTTGCCGTTAAGCTTTTCTTCGCGGATCCCGATTTCAAGAAGCTTATGTGCTTCTTCATCGGTTCCATTGCACCAATAAATTTTATCAGGTTTTGTTAATCGCGCTTGTTCCTCGACCCATTTTTCTACCGGCGTTGCCATTGGCATTGCTCCTTTTTGTATAGGGAATTTAAGTGCATGTAACGGGGTGAAGTTTACAGGTGCCGCATGAATTTGCAAGCGGTTTTTACACAAATGCCGGGGAACGGGAAACGGGGAATGAGTTAGCTGTTTTCTTCGAGGAAACGGGTCACGCGGATCACGAGCCT
Source organism: uncultured bacterium (assembly GCA_964389345.1). Lineage (GTDB taxonomy): Bacteria > Omnitrophota > Omnitrophia > Omnitrophales > Aquincolibacteriaceae > Aquincolibacterium. Next base: position 744 of record CAYMER010000256.1, read on the forward strand.
TCGCGGGGCCAGACGGACTAGGATCGCCAGGAGCTTGTTCGTGAATCCGGGGATCACGAGGCGTTTGCCTTTCATCAGTCCGCGATAGGCGGTTTTGACCGCGGAGGCGGCTTCCATGGCGAAAGAATTCTCGCGGATATTTTCTGTGTTGGACATTTTCTGGAACTGTGTTCGTGTGGGACCGGGGCACAAAGCCGTGACCATAACGCCGGTTCCGGCAAGTTCTTCCGCAAGCGCTTCGGTGAAGGAAAGCACGTACGCCTTGGAAGCGAAGTAGCAGGCCATTAAGGGGCCGGGCTGGAAGGCCGCTGTCGACGCTACGTTGAGGATCCTGCCGTGGCCTTTCTTGAGCATCTCGGGAAGAAAGAGGCGTGTCAAATGCGTCAGAGTTATCATGTTGAGGTTGAGCATGCCTTCGGTGCTTTTCCAATCCGTTTCAGGAAAAAGGCCGTGAACGCCAAAACCTGCATTGTTCACCAGAATTTCGACAAAGATCTTTTGACTCTCGATCGTGGTTTGGATTTCTTCCGCAGCGGCGGGGAGGCTAAGATCTTTCAAGATCGTTCTCACGTCGACGCGACCGGCCGTGCTTAATTCCTGAGCAATTATCTCTAAGCCGATTTTGTTTCGATCGACAAGAACGAGAGGATAATCGTTGTGAGCAAAAATCCTGGCGAATTCACGACCCAATCCTTCTGCGGCTCCGGTGATGAGAACGTAGTTTTTTGTCATGATGCTCCGTGGGAAGACGTCATTGCGAGGAGCCCTGATGAAAGCAGGGCGACGTGGCAATCCGGATTAAAAGCAAGATTGCTTCGCCCCGCCTTGGGCGGGACTCGCAATGACATTAAGCCTCTTTTGCATTTTTAGCCTATTGAGCCTTTAAAATCCCAAGCGACTTCGCAATCCGTGCGAAAACATTGACGGCGCGTTCGATCTCTTGCAAAGAGTGGCCCGCGGTGACAGTGGTGCGGATCCGGGTGGTGTTGGGCGGGACTGCGGGGGGAAGGATCGGCACAATAAAGATCCCTTCATTCTTTGCAATGCGGGTCATTTCCAGAGCTTTTGTATCGTTGCCGATGATGATCGGGACAATGGGGCTTTGGCTTTTCAAAGTGTCAAAGCCGTTTGCGTGGAGTGTCTTGAGAAAATAGATCATATTTTCATGAAGTTTTTTCACGCGCCACGTCTCTTCCTCCATCACCTCAAAGGAGGCTTTGGCGGCCGCGGCGGAGGCCGGCGGCAGGGAGGCAGAAAAAATAAAAGGACGGATCGTGTGCCTTAGATAGTTGATGAGTTTGGCGTTGCCGGCGATATATCCGCCGATACTCGGGATTGTTTTGCTCAAAGTCCCCATTTTGATATCAATGAGACCTTCCGACGGATCGATCCCGAAATGTTCCTCGATGCCCGTGCCTTTTTTCCCGAGAACGCCGAGCGAATGAGCTTCATCGATCATGAGAAGAGCTTTGAATTTCCGGCAAAGCCGGATCACTTCCGGGAGATTGATGATGTCGCCATCCATGCTGAAAACGGCATCTGCCACCACGAGTTTGACCCCTTTCTTGGGGGCTTCGCCGAGAGTTTTTTCAAGGGATTCCATATCATTGTGTTCAAACCGGACAAAATGAGCTCTCGAAAGGATGCAACCGTCCACAATGCTCGCATGGTTGACTTTGTCAGAGATGACGACGTCATTACGGCCGAGCAGGGCGGAGATCGTTCCGGAATTAGCGCCGAAGCCCGTGGAGAGAGCAATAGCCTCCTCGGTTTTCTTAAAAGAAGCGATTTTTCTTTCGAGCTCCAAATGGATGCGGGTGGTTCCCGTGAGGAAGCGGACGCCATGCGTGCCCGTTCCGAATTCTTCGATGGCCATTTTTGCAGCGGCATTAATTTTCGGATGTCCCAGAAGATCAAGGTAGGAATAAGACGAAAATTGAAGCATCGGCCGGCCGTGGATCGTGATATGAACTCCGTCCACGGCATCGGAAGAATGCATGTAAGGATAGAGGTCATGTTTTTTAGCTTCCAGGATCCGCCGGTTCAGGATCTCGACCCGGGCCAGGATTGTTTTTTGACCAATATTTTCAGGCTTGCTCATAGGTTTTATTCTTTCAATAAAAAAAGTTGGCTGTTATGAACTTTATAGAACATGGGTGCAACTTTGACTTTTGGATAACGGAGGCGAAGCCGCTTCACCACGCTTAAGACAAAATCCATTTCATTGCCGATCTCGAAGATGTGGGAGGAAATTCTGAAATGTTCTTCGGCGTCCTTTTTCTTCCAGCCGCCAATTTTTACGAGACCTTTGATGAAGAGTTCCTTGCGGGCGGGGAGGTTGACCATGCCGCAGTGGTCGTGCGTGATGAGCGCGATGTGAGAGACGCCGCCGACGGCGATCGCATACGAGACTTTGAACTCACTGTAGCGGAGGTTGGCGCCGCCTGTCCGCAGAACGAACGCAAAATTGTCGGGAATGTGCAGAAGCTTGCGGCTGTCCATGCACATGCCGATGAGAAGCTGTGCTTGAGAATAAGACTTGAACGGACGGTTCAGATTCTGGTATTCCAGGAGACGCCCGATCGGCGTTGCCCTGTATTTCGGCGGGATATCCGAGACTTTTTGGATCGAAATGAGACGGTTCATATGTTTCGAATTGTCCCTTCTTAAACCACTGAATCGAAGAAAAGGGCGGTCGACGGGAATTGGCGCCTTCCGTTCGCTTTGCTCACTTCAGGTCGGCCACCCGCACTTGCAAATCTGACATAAGTCAGTTTTGCTTGCAAGTGCTCCCTTCAATTCCCTAACCCTACAAACAGCAACCTTTTTTTGAGCATAAAGTCCAAAAAAAGATTGGGGCCCCACCTCTTATTCCTGACGAACCAGATAGACAAGGAGGGTTTCCCCGTGTTTTTGTTTTTGAACAAGCATTTTATAGCATCTTTCAGCATCGGCGTCAGCAGATTATTTTTGGCGAGCGACCGGAAGGTCTCGCGCAAGCTGGAACTATTGATCAGCGAATTTTAGAAAAGCATCAAACGTATCTGCATCGCCTTGAGAACTTTCCGCTCAAAAAAGCGGCTTATTACCGCCAGCTTCAAGATTCGACAGGGATCAAGAGCGTCCGCGGTCTTTCTGAGATTACCGGTGAGGATTGGTCCTACATTGCCAGAGTTCTCAAAACCCTCGAGCTTCCCGCTCCCGTTCAGGATTTTTTGAATACTCACAGGGAACCAGCTGCCGTAAAACATTTCAATCTTCGGCAGCTTCTAGAGATTGTTCGGGCAGGTAATGAGGATCTCCAATATGCGCGTTTTCGGGAAGCTCTCGAAGAAATCAGCAACTTCTCTTTTTGCAATATATAGCAATTTATAACACCCCAATAGCATAGAACATTCCAGCTATCCACCCATTTGACAGTGAGGAAACAGGTGTTATCCTTCCGTTTACTGAGCATCTTATAAAAGTTTTCTGCCTAGGCAAATGAGAATACAAAATACTCCCTTTGGGAGACATCCATTCAAAAGAGGTATCGCCATCATTACCGTGGCCCTCTTTCTGCTCACACAGCTTTCCAGCTATGTTCCTGTCGCATTTGCCCAGTCTTCAAACAACATCCAAGTTCCGGGAGGGAATCCATCCGGTCTCCATCGCCTAGGCAGTGATCGTGAGATCCGGATCCCTCCCGAACTTGGTCTTATTGATGAATCGTTCCAGGGCACCTCAGGAAAAACAATTCTTTATATCCAAGATGCCCACGACTCTCTTGAGGCTCAGGAGAACATCGCGAAGATCATCGACCATCTTGTCGCGCATGACGGAGTCAAGACAGTCTTCGAGGAGGGCTATGAAGGCCCGGTGCCTACGGACAACTATTTCGGGTTCATCAAAGATCCCAAGATCAAAGAAAAGGTCTCCTACTTCCTGATGGACCACCTTCGTGTCGGCGGCGCGGAATACGCTCACATTAACCGCGCTAAGGATTTCAACCTCTTGGGCGCAGACTCCCTCAAGCTCCACAAAGAAAACATCGGCCAATATCGTCTCTCCGCGGCAAAGAAGGACGTCATCACAAAAGATCTCAAGGCGCTCGATAAGGAATTAAAGTCGCTTGCTGATGCCAGGTTCCCAAAAGCGCTAAAGAAGTGGCTTAAGATCAAGGAACAGTTCGATGCCAAGAAGCTCGACCTTTTCACGTATCTTGGAAGAACAATGCCTTTGCTCGGGAAGCGCGGAGCGGAGAAGGGGTTGGGGCTCATTAGTTTTATTCTTGAGGCCATTCGCTCGAGTGACCCTGCGGTTATCGAAAAAGCCAAACACATCGACGCCCGCGAGGTTTTCAGCGAACTTATGAAGCTCGAACAAGTGGTGGCGGAAACTTACCTGAAAGACGCGGCCGACAAACAGCTTTTCGAGTATTACGAGATACTCGGGCTTCTCAGGAGGCTGAATGACCTTCAGGTGTCCCAAGAGGAATACGAGGCCGTAAAAGCAAGCCTTAAGACGTTCGATACGGATTCGTTCGCCCGGTTCATCTTCAGCCAGGCGCCCAAGACCCTCATTCTCTCGAGGATGTGGGAGAGGAACATCAAGGATGCCATCCGGTTCTACGAGATTGCAGCGGCCAGAGATGGAGCTATTTCCAAGTCGTTCGAAAAATATTTCTCCGGGCAGCGTAACGAGGTGCTGACGCAAGACACCGCTGTTCTTGTCTATGGCGGATTCCACAAAGAGAACATCAAGCGCATCCTCGAGGCCAAAGGGATCAGCTACCTCGTCGTCAGTCCGCGCATCACAAAACCCAGCCCCCGACATGAACAGTTCTATAAACAACTTATGACCGTCGGCCGGCTGTCTTATGAATTACCTGCGAGTCTTCGAGTGACCGCAAGAGCCGAGACCTGGTTTGAGATTGGGAAAACCAATCCTGCTTGGGCAAGAACCGAACTTCGCATCCTCTCCGACGTCGCTCGACAGACCGATTCTTCCGTCTTCGGTCCGGCTGCGGAACAAGCCTTGAAGACTTTTGGAAGCCATAACCCTGGCCGCTCCGAGATGCGGGGGACGCTTTTTGTGGATCCGCGGGCGAAAAATGTTCGAGCGTTAACCGAGGAAGAAGATCGTGTGCTGAACGCCGCTCTGGACGCGGTCGCGTTCAAGAACCTGGAAGAGGGCGGCACGGAATTTCTGACGGATGAAAAAACGAGGAAACTTCTGGAATATCATGCCATGGAGGAATTTTCGGAAGAGCATGTTACGCCTGAGATCCGGGTGATCGATGAGGAGGCGTTGAAGAAGGCCCTTGGGCCGGAATATCAATACCTGGCAGAAGGATGGATCACACATACTGGTACGTGGCGCGGCGATTCAATGGGGCAACCGCATGCGAATATATTTCTGCCGCTTTCCATTTATGAAATGCTCGAAGATTATCGTGATAATTATCGCGATCATTCCTGGCTTGCTTTCTGGCGCGAGAATGTGCTCAGGGCGTTTTTTGGAGATGGCGGGGATAAGCCTTTGCCTGAGGATAAACGAAATGGCTATATTGCTGCCTTTTATCGGGACCGATTGGAAAGGATCGCTAAGAAGGAAAAAGAAAAAGCAGAGCGCGAGCGTTGGCGGAATCGTGATGACAATGCAGGGTCCAAAACAGAAGACGAGCAAGAGCGAAAGAATGCCGATGTGGGCTACGGCTTTAATCAATATACCGAAGCTTTTGAATTAAAACGGCTCTTTACTGCCGTCGGCGCATCCGAGGAGGCTGTTGGCGTTCTGGAAAAACGGCTCTCTCAGCCGTATCGCAGAAACGAGGATGTTCTTAGCGAATATGCAGTTCAGCGCGAGTTTGCTGGCAGTCCTGGGGCTGTCGAACAGTTGATGAAGAAATTGAGGGAGCTCGAGTCTCTTGTCAACAGTGTTACGGAACAGCGTCATCGTACCGAGGAATCACAGCAAGCCTATGATGCTTTGACCGAGACATTCAAAGATGTGCTGCTTCCCGGAACGGGGAAGCTTCCCATTCTTCTTAAAGAGTTGGAGGCGCTGCTGGAACCCTACACAAATTCCGGGATTCGAGAACTCAAGGAGTATATAACACAGGTTCTTGGGCGTTATGACACCTTTTTTTCTCGGGACTCCAGAATTTTTCAGAGGCATGAATATGAGCAGGATGTATTTGGGAGAAGTTTTTTCTCGAATGCCCCCAAACTTGACTCTTATGAACAACAGAAGTTTTTAGAAACGATTGTCAAGTCGACGGGGGAAGTGGCTGCCAGTGCGACATTGGCAATTCTTCGTATCAAGCAGGGTTATAAAGAAGTGACCTTCACAAAAGGCGGAGCCCTTTTCAAAATGACGAACGCCCGCCATCCTGTCCTGAAGCTCAAGGGAGAGTTCCAGCCGGTCGCATTCGAAATGCCTGCTGAAGGAAAGGCTGTTCTTATCAGCGGTCTTAATACGGGCGGTAAAAGCGTTACGCTTAAGACAGCGGGGATCATTGCGCTCATGATCCAGTGTGGCATTCCGGTGCCAGCGGATGTCATGATGGACGAAGGGATGTTTGCGGGGTTCATCAAGCCTGATATTCATTCGGGTGATGTCGAGATCGGCGAGGCATCCCGTTTTGCCGCGGAACTCGGCACAAGCGGTCGTTTGATGCGCACTCTTAGGCCGCGGACATTCGCCATCATTGATGATGATATGTTCGGCGGCGCGAGCGAGCCGGCGGTGGAGGCTTCGGGTTTTGCGGCGACTGTTGAAAGTCTGAGCGAACGGAATGTGGCGGTCATTGCCGTGACGCATCATATTGATGCTCTTGAGGCGTTGCGTAAGCGTCATCCTGATTATCTTTTCAAACGGATCAAGACGAAGCCCGGAGCTGACGGGGCGGATGAGACGACCTATTCTCTCGAGGATGGGATTGCGGGCTCAAGCCAGGGACTGCACGAGACGGTTCGGCAGAGTTGGCCGGGGGCAGCGCGGGCGGTCGCTTATTACAATATGCTCCGCAAGAAACGGACAGAAGCCCAGATCGTGTTCCAGGGACTTAAAGGTGCCAAGCCACAGAAACCTGCAAAATATCGAGGATATTTCTATTCCAAGGCGGAACAGATCAACCTGGAGACATGGCAGTTTGGAAATACGGTTTATGCTGTTGCGTTGGCGACTCTCGGGAGCGGTGGCGCGTATGAGGCCAAGGAATTCGTCGATCAGATGATAAAGAAGCCGGAAACTGCTGACAGTCGTTTGTGGCGTGATTCCATTGAAACTTTGAAAGCCTCTCCAGCGGGACTTCGGGAGCTTGAGTCGAAATTGCGCGCGAACATGCAAGATTGGGAGCGTAAGTATGTTGCGGATTCTGATCGTTGGGGTGTTGTGGGCTATGACAGGAAACCAGCTATTAAGGAAGGGGATCCTGTGGTTAAGGTTTTCCTTGATCTGGTTGCTTTCGCGGAGAATAGTGATGTGCCGATCTTGCGTGAGAATGGTAAGGCCATCCGGGCGTTCATAGAAGACAAAACACGTTCATCTTCGTTTATGTACTATCTTGCAAGCCAGGGCCTGGAAGGGGCCATTGCCATGGTCGATGAGCCGTCTGCCGATAAGAGCAAGAGGGGCGTGGTGGATAATATCCGTGCCCTTTTTGCGATAAGCGC
>CAYMER010000257.1:0-3468 GCA_964389345.1 uncultured bacterium
GGGAACGCGAGCGTGGTTTATTCAAAGTCGATCGTTCTGGACACGCTCCCGCCTTCCGGGACGGTCAGTGTGAACGGTGGGGCCGCGTATATTTCGCAGACGACGGTGACGCTCGGTCTTTCTGCGTCGGATGCCGGCTCGGGGCCTAGCAAAATGAGTTTTTCGACGAACGGAACGACGTGGACCACGGCGGAAAACTATGCAGCGACCAAGGCGTGGACATTTACGACCGGAGACGGCGCCAAGAAAGTTTATGTGAAATTCCAGGACAAGTCCGGCAAGTGGTCCTCTGTAGCATCTGTGACCGTGACCTTGGACACGGTGAAGCCTACCGGCACAGTTTCCATTAATAACGGTGCTGCTTCCGCGCCTTCGTCCCTGGTCACATTGAACCTTACCGGTTACGATGCCGGCTCAGGAGTTGATCAGATGCATTTTTCCGCAGACGGAGGCGCGACCTGGTCAAACTGGGAGGCGTTTAGCGTTGAGAAATCTTTCGATCTTCTCGCGGGGAACGGCACACGGCAGGTTCAAGGTCAGCTTCGGGACAAGGCGGGTCTAGTTTCGGCTGTTTTTTCAGATTCCATCGTTGTGAATATACAGATCCCTGTTGGATGGACGCGGGCCGCATCGAATGCAAATTATCTTTATCAGATAAAAGAGGCGGGGGGAGTTAAAAAATTACTGCTGTTGAACCTGAGCAGCGAACTGCAGACGCAAGCGGCCGAATTGCCAGCCGGAGAGGAATATCCCCGTTTTCAGGATGTCATAGATATTTCACCGGACGGGTCCACCGTGATCTATGGAACCATGCAGTCTGCCGGCGATTCTATCGTTTGTGTTCAAAGACTCAGCGATCCTGCTAAAAAGATCTCGACCGGAGGAGTTCTCCTGGCCGTTACCTTTATTCCAAATACTGAAAATGTCTTATTGGATTTTCAGGATGGAAAAAGCGTTCTCCTGAGATTGCCCGCTTTACCGGAAGAACTCCCGCAGATCCTTGAAGAGCATAAACCGAACGGTGTTACGAGCTATTTTAACTCCTCGGACGGAGCTCTTGAACGTGTGGCGCTCGAACAAACCGGAGCGACAGACCCTCTGCCCACCGTGGAGATCGTTCGTCCCGTGATCACTCAGGTTCCGATGCCCTCGAATCAGTTTACGATCAAATTTGACCAGGCGATGCGAGGCGTGCGTTATGAGATCCAGTTCCGGACGAGTCTTATGTCGGGCGATTGGCAATTTGCGGATTCTTTTGTCGCGGATCATTATGGTGAAGTCAGCTGGCAAGATCCGGCGCCGAACCGGGGGAGCACCGTTTTTTACCGGATCGTGGCCAAGGAGATGACGACCGCTGCGGATCTTTTGACGCAGATCAATCTCCTTTATTTCGATCCCGCGTTCGGCATGATCGAAGCCACGCACGGATATCCGTTGGAAGGATGGATTCAGCGGGACAAGACTCAGCCTTCCAATTTCGGATTTTACGCATACCTGCTTGCGACTATCGCGGCGGGGGATCTCGTGACTTCCACGATCTCAAAGACAGAAGCGATCAGTCGCCTGAATACCATGATGGATCATCTGCTGGTGGACCAGGCAGATCCGAATCTTGGTTTTATGGGGCTTTTTCCGTGGCTTGAATATACGGGATCCGATTGGCAGAGGATGGAAGGCAGTTATGGACATCAGGTAAGTTTTGAGGACAACACGAATTTCACCAATGCGCTGGCCGTGGCTTACGGCGCTCTTCTGGATGAGACGCTGGCAGGCAACTCGACCATTCACGGGAACGGCGGCATCCTCGAGAAGATCAATGCCTTTATCGCAAATCAAGAGGTTGGATATTCGGCCATGTATAACGACGCGACTCAAACCTTTGCCCAGACCATGCAAATATCAGATCGCAGTTTGTCGGGAGGTATCGTTCTTTTCGGCGCGGAAAGCAGTGCTCCTCTTTTGTTCCTGATCTTACAGTATGGCGACACCTTCCCGGCAAGCGCCTACGCCAAGTTGAATTTCGCAACACGCACCTACAGGATGCAGGATCTAAGCTTCAGAACGGTTGTGGCGCCTTTTAGTGGAGCTTTTCAGATGTACTGGCCCGCTCTTTTGATGCCGGAGTCAGAGAATCCGGACCTTCGGGACATGCTTGAGACCTACACGGATGTTCAGCTAGATTTCGCGAATCGGAACGGACAGCCGGGGTTTTTGTCGGCAAGTTACGATGTTGTGACGGACAATCTTCTGGCTAGGACTGTTTCGACTTTCAGTTGGATGGGGGATGATGTGCATGGGACTTGGGCGGGAGGCATTCTTCATGTGACAAGCTCTACAAATGCAGGGATCGGAGTCGCTTTTACGGACGGTAGCAAGTTCGCCTTCGAAGGCTCCACGATGCAGTTGCATTATTCTTCAATGACCGCTGTTCCCAACGCCAGGATTGAATTCAAGAAAAAGGTCGGGGGCGTTCTCACGACGGTTTATACGAAAGTGTTGTCTTTGGAAAATACGGGAGGAGCGGAGCGTACGGTTTCTTTCACTCTGCCCCGGGACGGTGTATTGGGTGAGCTTACGGAGGTTGTATTTTCGACATCCGGAGGGGGAGCTCTTGACGTGACTCTCCACAGCTTTGATACCGATAGGATCGGGTATAACTTTCCGCTGGGCATCAATGAGATCGCTCTTGGAGCCACTGTTGAAACCACGCCGTCTGTTTACAATTTAGGTGCGGCTTATATGTTTCGTCCCGAGCAGGTGGAGGCCCTTTTGCAGGGATTGATCAATGATCATCGGAACCTTGTTTCAGCTCATGGCCTTTGGGAAGGCCTGAATATGACCAGCGGCAAAGTTGTTTATGAGCAGGTCTTTAATAATGTGATGACGTTCGTGCTTGGGATGACCGGCACGGGGCCTTCTTACATGACCCGCTATCTTGAGAATAAAGGGCTGACGGCGGAACTTGAATCGATCTGGAACTCTCAAACGCCGGTTTCTGTGACCGGGCAGGGCACCTCGACTAATTTTGCGTGGGATGTGTACAAAGGCACTTCCTGGAAACTGAATGAAAGCGTTAGAGCATCAGATCGTCAGATCCGGATCACCTATCAGTCCGACACGACGATCACGGGCGCGAAATTTGACCTGAAGTATTCCGGAAGCGGTAACGTGCCTGTTTATTCAGTGCTATTCGATCTTCCGGCTACCGGCGGCGTGCCCGGCGAAGTCATTCTCACGATCCCCGAAAACTTCCTCTATTGGCACATCGCGGAAATGGTTGTCGTCTTTCCTGCGGCGAAAGGTTTCCCGTCAGCCACGATCACCGGTATTACGCTCGTTCCTCCCGTCTTGCTGCCCGTGTCGTCACTGATAAAAGGCGTTCAGCCTACGTCTCAAATGATACTGCAAGAGCCGATCCAGCAAGAGGTTTCTGTCGCCGGGATAGCGCCTCAAAGCGTGTCACCCTCA
>CAYMER010000258.1:0-3276 GCA_964389345.1 uncultured bacterium
TTTTCAAGCAGAAGACGGCATACGAGATCATAGCCGGTGACTGGAGTTCAGACGTGTGCTCTTCCGATCTCCAGGCTCTCAGATAAAATTCCGTTTTTTCGTCCTTGCCCGGAAATTGATCGTAACGCTCCCAGGAAGAAAAAAGGTTGAGCGCGTTTTTCATTTTTCCTTCCCCGCGAAGACCCTGGAGCCGTCCGAGGATCTCCTCGCCCACGGGCTTTGTCCCCGCTTTTGCAAGTTTAAAAGACAGATAGTTGGCTAGCCCCTCATCTAAAAAACCCGAAGGTTGTTCCATATAAAGTCCTCTTAGCAGGCAATGGGCGAGATCAGAGGCAAGGATCCACCGGAGATCTTCGCCGGTAAAAAAAATAATGATCTCGTTTCTTCCAACGTTCTGCGCGCCGGGAAAAGGCTCCTCTTGAGAGAATTTTTTTTCTCTCCAAAGGGCCTTGTACTCCTCCGGACGGCCTGCGACGCTGATCTTTAAAAAGGGCGCTTCTCTTTCAGGCGGCCCGAGAATTTCTTCCAGCATAGCTTTTTCTTCCCTCGCAAGGACAGTGATTTCCCGGACCATGCGCCTGCTGTATTTTAGGGGAATATTCGTCACGATCTCTCCTCCGTCAAAGGAGACCTTCCGGGCTTGCCCCCAAGACGGTTCTTTTTTCATGGCTTCAGAAAATTTCTTTAAAGAGCGCGCCTCTTTGATGGCTTCCCGGAGAGATGTCCCGCTGCCATTTTGCAATTGATCTCCCTTTTGCAGCGCACGCCGATAAACAGCAATCGCTTTGTCAAATTTTCCTTCTCCGATCAAGGTCTGTGCATAAGCATCATAAATGCGCCGGTCCGTGGAATTGGCCTGAAGGAACTTTTCAAAAAAGACGTCGTGCGGTCCGGATTTTTCGCTTGGCACGGAAAGCTTTTCTTCTTCTCCGAACGCGGCCTGCAGAGGCAGCGCCGTCATAAAAAAACAAAGGAGATAAGGAAGCTTGCTTGCCAGAGGCAAAAACGTTTGTTGTTTCAAGAGTTTCTCTCCTAAGGCTTCTTCGCTCTTGCGAAGGCCTTCGTTAATCCTGTGATATCCTGACGGGTATGCGTGGCGGAGACTGTGACGCGCAGGCGCGCTTTGCCTTTGGGAACGGTCGGATAACGCACCGCAGGAATGAAGACCCCTTGCGCGAGAAGTCTTTCGAAGGTTTCTACCGCTTTTCCCTCATCGCCCACCATGATCGGAATGATCGCGGATTCTGGCTTTGCAACGGAGAGGCCAAGCTCCGCGAGCCCTTTGTGAACTTGGTGGATATTCGCCCAAAGTTTTTTCCTTAAAACCGGTTCTTCTTCGATCACGCAGAAAGCTTCGCGCGCGGCAACGCACAGGTGGGGCGGAAGCGCGGTCGCAAAAATGAACGGCCGCGCGAAATTGATCAGCGTGTCAATAAGCATCTTATCCGCTGCCACAAAACCACCCAGCCCGCCGATGGCCTTGGAAAGCGTCCCCATGATGATGTCGATCCTCTTCGACAGGTTCCCCGCTTCAGTCGCGCCGCGGCCATGCTTCCCAAGAACACCGGTCCCGTGAGCGTCATCTACAATGAGCAGCGCGCTGTATTTTTCTTTAAAGCGAATCAGCTCCTTTAGATCCGCGAGGTCGCCGTCCATGCTGAAAACTGTTTCGGTCACGAGGATGCGCCGCCGGGCGACCTTTGTTTTTTGAAGAAGCTCCTCGCATTTTTTGTAATTTTTGTGCGGGAAAACGCGCAGTTCGGCTTTCGAAAGCCTGGCTCCATCCACAAGCGATGCGTGGCAAAGCTTGTCCATGATAATCACGTCACCTTCTCCGGCGAACGCCGTCAAAATCCCGAGATTCGCGAGGAATCCGGAACCGAACACAAGCGCGCTTTCTTTCCCTTTGAACTGTGCGATCTTTTTTTCTAAGGCAGCGTGCGCACTTGTGGTCCCGGAGATCAGCCGGGCCGCGCCCGCGCCGACGCCGTGAACCTTGAGCGCTTTTTGAGCGGCCCGGATCACGCGGGGGTGCCGACTAAGGCCCAGGTAGTCATTCGAGCAAAAGAGGAGCAGGTCGCGTCCTTCAAGAATGGCGTGCGTGCCTTTGTGGTCTTCCAGGACGCGGAGTTTGCGGTAGAGATTTTTAGCCTTAAGATCTTCGAGCTGTTTCTTAAAAGTATTCATCATGTCCCATCAAGGTCTGTGAATAATAACCAAATCCCAAGAAACAAGCACCAAACAAATACTAAATTCCAATATCCAGCCGTGAAAGAATTTTGTTTGGTTATTGATGCTTGGACATTACTCGGTTCTTGTCTCTTGGTTATTGGAGCTTAGTCTTTAAAGGATCTCCAGGGAGTTAAACTTTTCTGAGAAGCACCGCCGCGACCTGGCCGCCAAATCCCATCGAGACTTTGATCGCGTTCGTGATCTTGTGGGGCCGCATCTTCCCGGGCGTATAATCCAGATCGCATGCCGGGTCTTTTTCTTCAAGCCCTACGGTCGGCGGGATAAACCCCTCGTAAATTCCGAGAAGTGTCGCGATGATCTCGATCGCTCCCGTCGCGCCAAGCATGTGTCCAGTCGCACCTTTAGTTGAGCTCATGGGGATCTTGTAAGCCTGTGCTCCAAGAACCTCTTTTAGCTCCAGCGTTTCATAAAGGTCGCCGTGCCGCGTTCCGGTACCGTGCAAGCTCATGTAGTCGATCTCCCGCGGCGTGATCCCGGCCCGCTTGAGAAGAACTCCGAGCGTGTAGGAAAGCGCGTGTTCGTTCAGATCAAAATGGATCGGTTGCTTGCTGTCCTGGCCATAAGCCGCCTCAACGATCTCGCCATAAATCCTTGCTCCGCGAGCCTTCGCGCTTTCGAGCGTTTCAAGAAAGACCACTCCTGCGCCTTCGCCCACCAGGAATCCGTCGCGCCGTTTGTCGAACGGGCGGATGTCCCGCGCCGCAAGCGCCTTCATATTATTGTATCCGCCTAGCATGAGCGGTGTGATCGAAGCGTCTGTGGCTCCCGCAAGACAATACTCCGCATCGCCCTCGGAGACCATGCGGAACCCCTGGACGATGGCCACGGTCCCAGTCGCGCACGCGGCCACATAACATTTGGCCGGCCCCTGAATCTTCATGCGCCGGGCGATCCACTGATCCGCGAAATTCGGGACCGCGCTTGTACACATTCTCGCTCGCCGGATCGCGCTGCGGCTTCGGGCACATCTTTCTTTGTACCGGCCTAGGCTGTGAGCGCCGCCTTTGCTTGAGCTGCCGGACA
>CAYMER010000259.1:0-3729 GCA_964389345.1 uncultured bacterium
TTAAAAAATGTTTTTTGTTGTGTTCGGGGGGCCCGGGCGAGAGAAGGGGGGAAAAAAAAGCGGGGGAGAAGAGGGGGGGAAAAAAAAAAAAAAAAAAAGAAAAAAAAAGGGGGGGGGGGTGGGGGGGGGGGGGGGGGGGGGGGGTAAACCAGTTGGCGGGTGGGCGGGTGTGCGAGTGTACGGGTGTGCCGGTTTGCCGGTTTGCGGGTTAAACCCGTACACCCGGTTACCCGTTAACGCGCCAACCTGTTTTCCGTTCACTCGTTTTTCCATCTTTCTACCTCTTCCCTTCTTCTACTCTTAGGATACATGTTACTAGAAAAAGAGTTGTCAGGCCAATGCTAAAAAGCTGTCAAGAGATTGTCAAGCCTGCTGGTGCGCGTGTTAGCGGGTTAGCTGGTGTGCTGGTGTAACCCGTAAACTCGCTAACCCGGGTACCCGTTCACCCGTTAACCCGGTTACCCGTTCACCCGCTAACCCGTTCGCCCGTTCACTCGCTCTTGTTGATAATCATTACCACGTTTATTCCCATGTTAAAGGGATCGATTACCACGTTTTTCCCAAAGAGCCCCTCGGCCCGTCCCTTTGCAGACGAGACGGCCTTCCCTGCGCGAGCGGTTTAAGATAACCCGGATCATGTCCCGGCTCACCGTGGGGCACAGCCGCTCAATATCCGAAATACCAAAAACCTCCGGAAGATTCTCGAGGGCATCTATCACCATGGACGTTTTTGCGCCCCGGGCCTTTGTCATCGCACCGACGCGTCGTTCAAATTCCTGATAGGACCCGATCAGTACGCCAAGAAAATATTCCCACCAGGCCTTGAGTCTGTGCCGGCTTTCATGCCATCCCCGGGAGGATTTTTGCAGGGCTTCATAGTAGGTTTCTTTCGATTCTTCGATGAGCCGTTCGATAGAGATATACCTCCCTACCGTGTAACCGGCTTGATGGAGCATCAATACCGTAAGCAACCTTGACACGCGTCCGTTCCCGTCGCTAAAAGGGTGAATGCACAAGAAATCAAAGACAAACGCCGGGATGAGAATAAGCGGACTTGTTTGGCGTTTATCCATCAGGCGATTAAATCTGACACAAAGCTCTTTCATGCAACCGGGAGTCTCCCGGGCTGAGGCCGGCACAAACCTTGTGATCCAGCGTCCGTCCGAAAGGCGTTCTTCAATAGTATTATCCCATTTTTTCCACTGGCCCGCAGGGATGTCTGTCCGTGAATAGATCTGCCGGTGCAGGCCCAGGATCGTTTTTTCTTCAATGAAGAATGATTCGGGTTTTGTGTGGATCTTTGACAACGCCTCACGATAACCGAGGATCTCCGCTTCCGAGCGGTCTTTAGGCCTCACCGGATGAGCCATAAGTTCCTTGAAACGTCTTGAGGGCACGGTCACGCCCTCGATCCTGTTCGAGGATTCCGTGCTCTCAATAATAGCGGCCGCTTTAAGCGTCTCTAAAACCTGCGGGGTCTGATGCCGGAACATATCCTGTCTGCCTTTATACTCTCCAAGCTTTTGAAGTAATCCGCCCATCTCGATGGGTATGGACTGCCGGCTTAAAAAATCCATGTCTAATGATTTCATTCGTTACCCTTTAGCTTTTCCTCTGGATCTTTGACGCTTTCAAAACCCGCTCACCCGTTCACCTCACTCCGCGAACTTATACCCGATCCGATGCGCGGTCAGGATATATTTTGGATCTGACGGATCTTTCTCCAGCTTTCCTCTCAGGCTCCAGATGTGCGTATCCACCGTCCGCGTCGTCACTTTTTCATCGGTCCATATCTGGGCCAGAAGCGTATGTCTTGAGACCGGCTCTCCGCGGCTCGACACGAGTATTTTCAGGATCTTGCATTCCGCGGCGGTCAAGGGGATCTCTTTGCCGTCCTTTGAGATCATATATTTCCGGAAGTCGATCTTGATCCCGTCAAATTCGCAGAGGTCCTCGATCCTGGACCCGATCGCCGCCCTGCGCAAAACGGCCTTCACCCGGACCACCAATTCCCGGGGGCTGAAGGGCTTGGTGACATAATCATCCGCTCCGAGCTCCAGTCCCAGCACCTTATCCTTTTCCTGGGCCCTGGCGCTTAAAATAATAATGGGGGCTTTATTCCCCTGAAGCTTCAGCTCCTTGCAAACCTCAAACCCGTTCAGTTTGGGGAGCATAATGTCCAGAATAATGAGGTCGGGCGACTCGGCTTTCGCCTGCTTGAGCGCCTCCTTGCCGTCCCGGGCCAGGATGACGCTATAACCTTCGGGCTCAAGATTATCCACAAGGCCTGTCATAATGTTCCGGTCGTCTTCGACGATGAGGATTTTTTGTGGCATATGTTAGCGAGTCAACGGGTTAACGAGTGTGCGGGTTCGAAGATAACGAATCAATCCATTAGCCAGCTTCCGTACGGTCTGAGCTTTTTCATAGGCTCCGGCAAATTCTTTTTTTTCCACATATTTTCTGTCGAAGGCCACATAAAGTTCGGATTGAACCTCGGAAGCAGAGCGTCTAGTGTATGAAAGCATTTGTATAAATTGTTGTTTGGTATCGCTATCAAAACCTTCGGCGACATTTGACATACACGAAACAGCCGCTCTTTGGATCTGTTCTCTAAGGCCAAAATCCCGTTTAAACAATCTTTTACTTGTCAGATTGTAGATCATATCCACCAACTGCCTCGCCTCTTTCCAGACATCCGCATCTTCAAATCTTTTTATCAGCATAACCTTCCTTGGTCGGCCGGTGTTCGGACCCGTGCGTAAGCAAGCTCAACTCGTTCACACGTAAACCCGTTTACTCGCAAACTCGTCTACCCGCTCACCGGCAACACCAGCGAGAACTTCGAGCCTTGTCCCATTTGGCTTTCCACAAAAACTTTTCCGTTATGCGCTCTGACGGCATGTTTGACAATAGCAAGACCGAGACCGGAGCCTTCCACGTTCGTCTCCTTTTGCGCGACACGATAAAATTTTCCGAAAATCTTCTTCTGCTCCTTGCGCGGTATTCCAAGGCCTCGATCGATCACCTCAAGGACCACGGCGTGAGGCTTTTTCAGCACATTGACGGTAATATCTTTCTCGCCCGGCGAATAATTGACGGCATTCGCCAATAAATTTGTAAGCGCCTGGGAGATCGCTTCGGCGTCCATCACAAGCGGCGGAATATCCGAATCCATGTTCAAAGCTAGAGGACAAGATTCGTGCGCCATGGAGGCTTTGAAACGCTCGACGGTCTCCCGGACCAATTTGGTAATATCTTCTCTTCTGAATTCATACCGTTTGCGGCCGCGCTCGATACTGGAAAAATCAAGAATATTGTTAGCCAGCTGGGTCAGCCGCTCACTTTCGCTTGAGATAATGTTGTAATACTGGCCCCTTTTTTCTTCGCTGAGAACACTGCCATCTTTCAGCATCTCGGAAAACATCCGTATCGAGGTCAGCGGCCTTCTCAGGTCATGCGACAGACTCGCCACAAATTCACTTTTCAATTCCGTCAGGCGCCACTCGCGCGAAAGAATTCCGAGGGTGAAAAAACTTCCTGCCAGGACAAAAAGCGCAGAGAGAAAGATCATCGCAACGTACGAGGCAAGATGGTCCTTCCGTTCTTCGAGTCCTTTGACAAGGACGGGATATTTTTCATAAACGGCGATCGTGTAAGGGAGATCTTTGATATCCTGCATGAGGACCGGGGCCCCGAGTTCCGGGGAGGCTTTGCCTCCTAGCGGCT
>CAYMER010000260.1:0-3240 GCA_964389345.1 uncultured bacterium
CCGGCGTGGATTCCCTCGTTCGCCCTCCAGTCCTGACTTTTATTTTCTTTTCCTGAATGGTAGTCAGGACAGCCCCAATTTCCACAGAGTGGAAATTGAATAGAATTGGGACAGTCCTCGCTCCTTCTCTTCGAGAAGTCCTTGCCCGCTCGTCCTTCTATCCTTGTCTTTCATTCTTTTCCTTAATGGTGACAAGGATTGCCCCAATTTCAACTTCGTGAAATTGAAAGGAATTGGGACTAGCGTGCCTCGTCTCAACCCTTCGCCTTCTCTTGAACTGCGGAGGCGGAAAGTGCGTTGAGACACGCTAAGGAGGCCGAGAGCCAAGGTTTCTCATCGAGGCCGACGCTCGCGAGTGATGCCATGCCTCGGTGGGGCATGGCGAACGTTGGCGAAACACACTTTCCGCCAAAGCGCTTGAGCGAGGGGAAATAGACGCCTGAGATGAGATGCTCCTAGATTTTGAAACTCCTCTGGAGGATGCGGGGCAAATTGAGTAGAATGACTTCCATGGATCCGAAAACACCTCATTTCAACACCGCGCCTGGAGTGTCCCAAACCAAGATTGAGCAAGCGTTCATTCTGGAACGCGAGGCTCATCGCCTTCGAGGCGAAGGAAAGATCGACCAGGCGTTCCAAACCTTTGATCAGGCCGCCAAGCTTTTTCAGGAGGCGAACGAACCGCTTAAGGCCGCGGTCTGTTTTTCTTCCGCCGCGACGTGTTGGAATATTCACACCGGCTGGCAGCCGCTCCGCAATGCCGCCACGCGCAATGAATCCGCCGCACTTCAGGCGATCGAAGCCAGGGATTACTCCTACGCGGAAATACTTTTTAGCGAGGCCGCGCTTCTTTATGAAAAAGAGGGAGATTTCACGAAATATTCCTATTGCTACCGTCGCGCCAAGGATGCCCGGCTTGTTCGTTTATGGAAGATCTTTGTGTTGAGGCAGGCGCAGGGTTCTCAAGCGATCGGGCTTCGAGCGGTTTCCTGGAAGGAGCGGGTGTTAACCTTTGTAAGCTGGTTTTTCGGTTCTCTGAGCTGCTTGATCTGGGGATACGGAGAAATGCCTTTCCGCACGTTCGGGATTGCTTGCAGCGTCATGACGTTCAGCGCTCTCTGTTATTATGTTTCCGGCGCGGTCCTGACCGGCGGGTTCGTTCAAAAGATCGATCTTTTCGAATCGTTCTACCTGAGCATCGTCACTTACACGACCGTTGGGTATGGGGATTATCTTCCGATGGGCTGGATCCGCGGCGTTGCGGCGTTCGAAGCGCTTTCGGGCGTTTTCCTCACACCTCTTTTTCTGATCGCTCTAACCCGTCGCTATCTCAGGATGCGCTAGCGCTCAACTTTTAAAGGAGAAAATTTCATGAGTCGTATCCAACCTTTGGATCCGGAAAAAGCGCAAGGCAAGGCGAAGGAATTATTGGATGTGATTAAAACGAAGTCCGGCCGTGTCCCCAATATCTTCAAGACCATGGCTCATTCACCGGTGGCGCTCCAGGCCTATCTGGGTTTGAGCGGGGCTTTTGCCGGCGCGAAGCTGTCTCCCAAAATCCGCGAACAGATCGGGCTTGTAGTGGGTGAGGACAATCAGTGTGGCTATTGCGTGGCGGCGCATTCGGCGATCGGAAAGCTTTCAGGGCTTACGCCCGAAGAGATCGAAGCGAGCCGCCGGGCCAGGGCGAAAGATCCGAAAACGGATGCGATCCTCAAATTCGCCAAAAGGCTTTCAGCAAACCGGGGAAATATCACGGATTCGGAGTTGGCGGAAACGCACAAGGCGGGTTGTTCGGACGAGGAGATCCTCGAGATCATCACGGCGGTGGCGCTCAACCTCTTTACCAATTATGTCAATCATGTGGCGGATACCGCGATCGATTTTCCGCAGGTTTCGTCGCTTGCGTAATCCAGTAAAGGACCGATGGAACAATTAAAGTTTCTTGATTCGCTTACTTTGCGCGAGAAGAAAAAATACTCCGGCATTCCGGAGAACTGGAAGTTAAAACCCGTTTGCTGTCTTTCGGATATCTCGGAAGAGGAGGTCTATTACGCGGCTGCGGAGGGAGGAGCGGTTTCGGAGCTGGCCGCTTTTCGCAAATCGAACGCTTTCACGCTTTATCTCCTCAACAAGAAGGGGGAGCAGATCCTTTGTTTTAAGAAACATGCCGGACTCTTTGCTAATAAGATGGAGATCTTTAACGCGTCTGAGAATCTGCTCGGCTATGTTCAAAAACAAGGGTCTTCGAAGACGCACTTTCAGGTCTTGGATGCCGCAGGGCAGGTTTTTTGCAACATCGAAGGCCCCCTTGAGAATCCTGAGACCTTTCATATCCGGAGAGGCGACGTTACAGAAGGGAAGATCAGCAAGCGGCCGACCCGGATCGCGGAAGAGGGAGTGTCCCGCAACGATCACTTCGGGATCGTGTTCCCGTTCGCTGCTGACACAGCAGAAAAAAGCGTTCTTTTGGGCGCTCTTTTCCTGATAGACCTGCTATTTTAAAGAAGTATATAGTACATGGTACATAGGAGATGGCAAACCGTCGACGCGTCCTCAGCTCTTTCCAGGTACTAAGTACTATGTACTGCTGAGAGGCATGCAATCCCACCCTAACCAAACCTTGGTCTCCTTTTCCCATTTGGTCCCTGCCTTCGAAGCCTTCCATCGGCCACCCCCATTGGTTTTACGAGATTTATAGTCCCTGTTTATTCCATGCCATGGTGCCATTATGGCCCATATTGTGATCACGAATGCTATATAATGCTATGGTTAATGTAAAAAACAGTTGAAAATGGTGTTATTATTTTAAAATATTATAATAAGATATTGCTTTATTTTTTCCTATAGGGTATATTTTTATTGGAGAAGAATATGGAAAAAGAAAATGATCCAGACCAGCGATGGGAATGGAAGAAGACAGACTACAGACTACAGACCGAAGCTTTGAGATTTTCTTTTGAGTCTCCGGTCTCCAGTCTCTGGTCTCTAGTCCCTTTCAAAAAAGGGATGGCTCTTCTGACCGCGATTATTTTTTCATGGTCCATGTGCATCACGCCGGTGATGGCGGAGACGATCAATCTTGAAGGCGGCTCGGTGGATGTGAATGTCCAGGACAATACGACGAACTGGAACGTGACCGGAAATCCCGTATGGAATATGCCGGAATTCAATGTTGCGCAGGGCAGTATTTATAAAATCGCGGGTCTCGGCACCGGCTCAAGCCTCGCACTTCTTGTC
>CAYMER010000261.1:0-3350 GCA_964389345.1 uncultured bacterium
TGCTTATGACGTACCACATACTACATACTGCTTTCGATTTTTGCGAATTTCCGCTTGCCGCATTGAAGAACGAAGGGCGCTCCGATCGTCATGACCGCCTTCGGATCCGTGATCTTCTCGTGGCCGATCTTGACGCCTCCCTGCTCCATGAGGCGGCGGGCCTCAGTTTTGCTGGTCACCAAATTTGCCATCACAAGAAGGCTCACGATATCAATCGTCTTTTGATCGATCTTGACGGTGGGGATCTCATCCGGCAGGCCTTTGTTCTTAAAGATCTCATCGAATTCTGCGCGCGCATTTTTCCCGTCCGCCTCAGAATGAAAAAGAGCCACGATCCGTTCCGCGAGCTGTGCTTTGGCATCGCGGGGGTGAAGCTCGCCGCTTTTCAGGCACCCCAAAATCTCTGCAACTTCGTTGGGAGAAAGCGCGGCCGCGTGGCGGTAGTAACGCTCCATCAGAGCATCCGGGATCGACATCATCTTGCCGAACATCTCCCGAGGGTTGTCCTTCAGTGCGATATGGTTGCCGAGACTCTTCGACATCTTCTGAACGCCATCCAGCCCCTCGATCAAAGGAAGCGTCATCACGACCTGGGTCTCCTGACCGTCTGTCTTTTGAAGTTCACGCCCGACCAGCATATTAAATTTCTGATCCGTCCCGCCGATCTCGATATCGGACTCGATCACGACGGAATCATGGCCTTGCATCAAAGGATAAAGGAGCTCCACAACCGCGATCGGCTCCCCTGCCTTGTAACGCTTTGAAAAATCGTCACGCTCCAGGATCCGCGCCACAGTGTACTGCGCTGTAAGTTTCAGGAAATCTTCGGATCTCATCGTCCCGAGCCATTCGGAATTGTAGCGGACCTCGGTCTTCTTTTTATCGAGAATGCGGAACACCTGCTCCTGATAGGTCTTGGCGTTCGCTTGGACTTGTTCCTCGGTCAGCATCGGCCGCGTCTCGGATTTTCCGGAAGGATCGCCGATGCGAGCGGTAAAGTCGCCAATGATGAAAACCACGGTATGCCCTAAGTCTTGAAGCTGACGCAACTTACGGAGAGGGACAGTATGCCCCAAGTGAAGATCGGGAGTTGAGGGATCAGCGCCGTATTTAATACGAAGAGGACGTTTATTTTTGAGGGACGCTTCCAGCTTCGCCGTCAGCTCACGCTCAGAAATGAGTTCGACAAGATTTTCTTTAAAAACATCGAGCTGTTCTTTGACGGATGGGAACACTGCTATCTCCCCCTTACTCCACAGGTTACGAATCGGGAGATATTTTAGCAACGAAGCGGCAGAATGGAAAGGACTTACTACGAAGTATGTGGTAGGTAGTAGGTGGTAAGTGGTTGGTAAAATTTCATACTACCTACCAACTACTACATACTATCTACTGTTTTTTTACGCGGATTTCCGGATCGCGAACTGAGCCTGGATATCGGCCACAAGTTTAGAGATGCCCATACCGGCCTGATTGAGGAAGTTCCCGAACATGGCATCTGTCACAAACATCGTGTCAGGTATTCTCTCTTTCAAGGCGACCGCCATGGGTTCGCTCGCAGCCACCAAAGCCTTAACCTTGACGGAGGTGACGCCTGAAACGCGCAACCGCACGGTCTCTTCACGCATGAAGGCCTGCGCCTCTTCCACGTTATCCGCCATGAGAATTTCCGGACGATTTGCCGCCGCAAGCTGCAGATTGAATTTTTGAATAAAATCGCGGTCCTTCTGGTCGCGTACAAGCACGGCGATCGGAGCATCGCCAAAAATGATCCGCATCACCGCGATCGCCCCGCGGTTAAAAGCAAACTCGGAGCCCAGGATGAAAGCATCGGAGGTCTTGGTTAATGTTTCGCCGAACATCGTCTGCGCGGCTTTGACTCTCGATGGATTGAGCGTCTCGGGCTTCGAAACCAATGTCACGGCATTTTGCGCCGCCTGAGCAGCTTTCGCAGCATCCACCGGCCGGATCCCGAGGCGTTCAAGAAGCGCGAGCGCTTTCTGGGAAGTAACTGACAGCGCCACGCGGAGCGGCAGGATCCCAGCCCGGAACCAGCGCGTGACCCTCTCGACCGCGGTTTCGTCGTATTGCACTATCGCGTACGGCGTCGTGCGTACGGCGTCGTGCGTAACAAATGTTTGCGCTGTACTCCGTACGCCGTACTCCGTACCGGACCTTTCCACGGCTTTAAAAGCATCCCGCACAAATTGAACTCTCGCCTCCACCGGCAACGTCCTATCCAGCGCGACTTGCCTGATCTCCGAACGGCGACCAAGGAAAACCATGAATGTTTCCCGAGGATCATCCTCCGCATTGGGTTCTGTTTTGTCCTTCGCTTTCAGACTCTTTACCGTTAACAGAATCGAACCAGCGAAGGAAGCGGCTGCGGCCCGGCGGACAACTTCTTGCCGGGGCAAAACCTCGCCCGTAACCCCATCGAGAATCTCAATAACATCATAACGATCGAAGAAAGACGGGCCAGCGCTGGCAAGATGCGCCTTAAATCCGGGATCACTATCAACCGATCCCACCGGCCAGGAAGGAGAAGTAAGAATGCCCATCGCGACATCTTCCGTATAATTCTGAAACACGCCTCTCTGGATCGCAGAAAGGATCTCTGCCCTTAGTTGTTTTTTACGGGTTTCATAGGGCGCGGCCACATAACTCCGCGTCTCGGAACGCAGGTTGATCACGACCCGGCCGAATTGTCCTTTTGCGCCGCGGTCTACGATCCCGCCAAGTAAGGCATACCCCGGATGCTTCACGATCGTAACATCCTTCCAGAATTCCGGCGTCAAGCTCGCACGGATCGTTGCTTCGCTCTCTCCCGCAAAAAGGATCAGGAGTTTTGATTTTTGAGCGGCATTCTTATTTTCAAAAAGAAGACCCGCCACCGGAGCCAATCGCCCTTTTACAAAAGATTCTCTGAAAAGCGCCTTCGGGTTCCTGGTAAACGCAAGCGCTCTCGCTTCCGGAGGCAATGCCTGCGACAGATTCATCGCAATCTCCGTGTCCGAAAGATCGAACGAGACCGGAAGAACCTTGTATGGCAGTTGTTCTCTGTCAACACCCGCCACAACTGTCGACATACGATCTACGATATGCGTTGCACTGATTTTTTCCCGCGCTTCGGAACGCGCGACGCCGCTGGCAAGACCTGCGGGCATTTTCAGGTGCCCGGCCATAAGTGGCGTCCCGGCGGCGACATGGCGAAGATCCGGCGCAGGGCTGATAAACTCCTCGCTCACATTTGCAAGCGATCTTGCTTCCTTGGAAAAATCGATTGCGGAATTCCGGCCCACCAGGTTTTCCAAAACCCTTGTCAAAACAACCGTCCACTCTTGCCCTTT
>CAYMER010000262.1:0-6478 GCA_964389345.1 uncultured bacterium
TTCAAAATTACCTTGCGTCCTATGCCGACACTAAGGATGCGAATCAAAACAAAATTCCCGATGACAAGGAGGCCCTTCTGGCTTCGCTCGGCCTTTCCGCCTCTGAAGCGGTCGACCTGACTCAGGCCGAAGTGACCCAAATACTGGAATGGCTTACTTCCAGAGACCTGCACTTCGGGCAGTCGGCTTTCTTATCGCTCAAGGAAATGCTGGCTTCAAGGGGTATTCAGGTTCCCATGGCGATGATCGGGACACAGTCTCTGGCCATCGATATCCTTACAGGCGTGATCAACCGTTTCACGGAAGGCGATCTTCTGATATCGGTTTTTGCTTTGGACCGGACCGCGAAGGTCCACGGCGCCGAAGTCACGGGCGCCAAATATACGCGGGCGGATCTGATCAATTTTTACAAGACGGTATGTCCGAATCCCACATCGGTAAACCCCTGCGGCCTCCGGGTGATCGCACATCTTGCCGGAGACCATTTTGCGGTGATCAGTTCCATTTCGAGCGACAAGGTCACTTATATTGAAACGGCCCAGGGAAAAGACGGAGAAGCGCAGACAGTTGCCTTGGATCAATTCATGGAATTGTGGGACACAGGAGATGGGACCGGGAATCTGGTGGTATTTGAAGATCAAGTGGTTGTGGAGAAAAAACTGAGCGACGAGTCCGCCATGAGGGTTCGCGGAGCATTTCTTCCGGCGATCTGGCTGATCTGGTTCGCCGTTGCCGCGATTATTTTTACGGCGGCAAGCGTTGTTGTCTCTTTTATCAGCCCAACGCTCGGGAAGATCCTTGGCTATGTTGCAATGGTGCTGAGCATTGTCAGCATCGTGGGAAGCGTTGCGAATTTTGTTGTTGAAGGTGCCAAGATGGCACTGGGCCAGGTCGTCCAGAACGGTATTTTCGGCGCTATCAAGAACGGTTTTATAGCGATCGGCAAGGCGCTGTTTTCATCAGTGAGAGCCGTAGGCCAATTTATTCAAAAGGGTTTTGCTTTCCTCAAAGACGTTGCCACTCAGGGTTTAAGCGCTCTCGGGAGCGGTATCCGGCACATCGGCGCTTTTATCGCAAAATCGTTCTTGACTCCTGGAACCATAGGAAATGGGCCTCTTAGCTGGGGGCAGCAATTGGGGAAAACGCTGATAGCTTCTGCAATTAATATGGGCGTTTCCAAAGGGTTGGAAGGTATGGGGATCGATCCGAGCCTCGCAAGGTTGAGCGGAGCCTTCATCAGCGGCGGCATTGTCGGCGTTGGTCTTGAGGGAGGCTCCTTTTTGCGTTCCGGTATTCAACAATACCTGATTCAGGGCGTTTCCGAAATGGGCCTCAAGCTCGACCTTCCGCCACCATTGACCAAAGCCCTTTCGATTGCCGCATCTGCTACGCTCCAAACTTATTTTGATCCCACGCTGACCCTTCAAGCCGCTGTTACTGAATTTGCCCCAGAATTTATGTCCAATCTTGCCATGGGCGGCATCGAACTCCTCGGCCGGTCCATGGGCCTCGATCCCCGCATTACAGAATTGATCAGTATGCCTTTCGGTTTCATGATCGGCAGCGTTACGAAAAGCCTTCAGAGTGGGACTTTTAGTTTTTTCAAAGAACTCGGAAAAGCAGTTGTCGGCGGCGGGCTAATCACAGGGACGCAGCTGATCTTAGATCAGGTTCAAGGTTCCGAGATACTGAAAGGATTAGGCGGTATCTTAGTTAGCGGATTGATAGACGGGTTAATTCCCACTGCGAATTTACCCGAGAATACCATTGGCGGGCGGATCCAGGGCGCAACAATGCGAAATTCCGGGATCCTTAACGGGATCATTAATGCCGTTAAAAAAGCCGCTTTAAATGTTGCCGGCGATTTGGTCACGCAATTCGCAAGCTTCTATGACCTCGCTTCCCAGGGTGGATTCGGTGCGGCCTTGGACATTATTCTTGGACGCAGTTTGCAAAGATCCACCATGGAATATCTGTATCAAAGTTCCTCCAATCTCGTTGATTCTCTTGATTCCCAATATAAAAATCATTCTACCCAGGTCTACTACAACGGACGGGCTGCTAAAGAAGTAGTGATCGGAGAAGGTGATAACCGGATTGAAATGGTTTTTGATGTTGAGACCGGTAATCTTGTAAAGCTTTCCGAAATGGGGCGAGTTCTTGAAGGGGATTTGCGTCTTGGCGTGAACGGACAAGCCTATGTTTATGACGGATCTGAACTTACTGTCGAAATGGGCGGGGCAGTCAGTCATTCTGTCTATACGAACGGTCGGTTGACGCTTTATCAGGATTTTCGTAACGGTGAAGCTCTGGATTATTATGCGGAAGACGGCGAGCAATTACTGTTCCTGAATGGCGTTCTCATTAACGGCGTCTTAGAGAACAAAATGACCGGCGAAACGCATATTATGAGAAATGGACGCCTTGTTGAAATCGTCCGGGAAGTTAATGCGCTCGGGTTAGAGTTCTCAAATAGTCTTGTGAATTCCGAATCAACGTTGCTGGCAAAAGTTCACTATCAGGTAAATGAACAAGGTGAGATTATTGGACAGAATACTACGGTTAATCAGAACGCCACCTTGAATCTGACAAGTGAAGAATTAGATGCTATCGCGTTTGATGCATCCCAACAATCAGTGGTTTTTTCGGCAGGAGATTTTGAAGGAACCCCTGCGGGTGCGATGGACAAAGTAGATGCTAGGCTTGAGAGTTATGCCCAATTTTATTATGACTTAGAGGGCTCTCCCCTTTATAACCCTCGATCGGCGATTGTTTTTCTCGCAATACAAACACTCAAAGGAATCACCGATATTGGGCGAGTGGGTGTTGATGCCGCTCTGATCCCGGATCAGTTGCGTGCGGCCGCCCAGAACGGTGAATTTGAGGCCGCCATATCAAATTATGTGGAGAGCTTTAAAAATGCGGTGCGGATGGGACTTAATCCACTGGTTGCGGCGACTCCAGTGGGAGCGAATACTCCAAATTTAAACGCTGCTCTGGCCGGGGCGGGGCGGGAGGGTCTCAGGATATGGACGGCTCTCAGCTTTACTGGTCCGCTGACTTCAGCGGTCAAGTTAGCGGCAAGCGAAGTTAAAAGCGTCTTTCAAATGGTTAGGACCGGAATTACACCCTTTTTGGATGATCTGTTTAGAGCCACTGGAGTTGATCTCGCAGGCGAGAGAGGGTTTCTAAGAATTGCCTCGGTAGATATAGGGGAGGCCCTGGGAAAACTCCCAATAGATGACGTGGTAAATGGGTATCGAAGTGGTGCCTTTTTAGAAAAAGATATTATTAAAGTACCATTCAAAAGTGGACAACAATTAGATGATTTGTTATTGCAGGCGCAGCAGAAATTTCAAAATACTAAAAAATTAACGACCGTTCTTGGGAATTATCCTGATACGACGATGGCATTTGGAAAGGAAGGACTAAATGTTCTCAATCTGCCGAGTGGGCAGTGGACTGAAACTTTGAACAAAAGCTGGTTGCATGATGCTGTATCAAGAGGAGATGATATACTGCTTGTCACTGAAAAACCCAACATTGGTTCAACTTTTGTTAAGGAATTGGAATGGTTGGAAAAAGAATGGAGCTATATTAGAATGGGAAATAGGATGGTGAAAAAAATATGAAGGTAGCGTGGGAGCATTTCGAAAAATACACAAATCTGATTTTAGATCGATTCTCATTTCTTGATCCTGATCTTAAAAGTAAGATGAAAGTCGACTATGGCATGCGTATGCTTTTCTTCATTTTTCTTCATAGCACAGTTCGTATTGTGTGGGATCGGAAGCAAATATTTGTTGCTATAGGAAAAGGCGACGGAAAATGGTTCGATTTGGGCTATGTAGCTTTGACGAAGAGTCCAACTCTGGATTTTTCCTATCACTACATTGAAGACGAGGAAGATCTGAGAAAAGAAGTCGAATATTTGTCCGAGTTGACGGAAAAGTATGCATTTGAATTGATTCGGGGGGATTTTTCTATCGAAGCGGCCTATCAGGAAACGGCGAGGCAATGGTGGCAAAAATTTGAGGAAAAGTGTAGAAAAGCGAGTAAGCATGAAACAAAATCGGATGCCACGGGACAAGTTGAGGGGTGAATGACAAGATGAAGCTTTGGCAAATCGGTTTGATTGTTATTTTCGGAGGGGCATGTGTCAACGGACTATTTGTTAACATGGGCGTCGGGGGCTTGCTTCGTGAGGCGATGCGCCTTGTGATCTTTGTTGGTCTGGGGATTTTTATATTCGGATTGGTCAGAAGCTTTCAGAAGAAATAAATGAATAACCAAGTGACGTATTCGGTGAGGAAGAGTAAGAATAAATAAGCTGGTTCTTTTTAGAGGAGGTGGGCGATGAAATATTTGAAAGCCATGGGAATAGGGGTATTTGGGATCCTCATC
The DNA here is from genome assembly GCA_964389345.1 of uncultured bacterium. Taxonomy (GTDB): domain Bacteria; phylum Omnitrophota; class Omnitrophia; order Omnitrophales; family Aquincolibacteriaceae; genus Aquincolibacterium. Next base: position 4,405 of record CAYMER010000262.1, read on the forward strand.
ATTTTTTGCGGCGCTCATTATTTGCAGGCCAAAGGGATTGTAATGCCGTGGAGCCGAGAGGCGCCTGCCGAGGTGGTGCCGGTTGAGGAGATTCAATACCCATTCGCAAAAGGAAAAGGCCTGGTGAATGTTGCGATCGAGGATGTGTTTATGGGTGTGGGGATGATCACCGGGACACGGCAGCTGGATGGACAAGGCGTGAAAACTCCTTTTTTGGGGAGTCTGGATTTTGAGATGGCTTCAAAGAAAAAACAAGCTCGGCTGCAAGTGGACCGGATCCGTTTGATTGAACGCACCAAATCTGGCGACGGGCGTGTTTTTGAGCCTGACCAAGTCTATGACAGTAATATGGAAAAGGGGCGAGAGCCCGAGATCCGGTTTCCGGAAACAAAAGGCAAATTTCCTTTCGTGTGGGAAACGGGCATGACAGGATATATTTACTTCACGTTCGCTGATCTTCCAGCCGATATGGACAAAGCGGATCTTATCATTACCTATAACGGAAAGTTTCCAGAAAAAAAGCACATCGCCTACTACGAAGACAGGCTTCCCGTTCAACGCAAAACCTACCGAAGAGAGAAATAGAGCGGTGCCGGGTGCTGAGGGACGGGCATCGAAGGCGGGTGAGCGGATGCTGTTTTTTGGAGTTTCGGCGCTGTTTCTTGCGGGGATCTTTCTAAACGCGCACTTTTTTTGGTGCCACTGGCTGGGGTTCGCGGGGCTGTGGTTTTTATATCAGAAAAATCGCAATAATTTTTTAAGAGGATTCCTCGTTCCTTGCTGGCTGGTGTTCTTCGTTGTTTATGCCGCCTACCTTTATTGGGTTCTGAAATATAAGTTTTGGGTTTACGGGGTCTGCGTCCTTGCTCTGTCGTTTCTCTTGCCGGTTTTCTTTACTCTTTATCACGTTGCGACTCGAAGGTTCCATTCTTTTGCGATTGATGTCGCTTCTGTCTTTGGGATTTTTGTATTATCCGAGTTCATTTTATCGCGGTTGCCCTTTGTGGGAACTGCTCCTCTTGATTTCTTCTTTCATCCGCCGTTTGAAATGCTAAGAGCCCTTTATTTTATCGATTTTATAGTCTGGAGCGCCTGGGTTATGGCCACCTGTTTTCTGGCGGCATATGCCATTTACCGGAAATCTCTCAAGGCGATCACATTTTTGGGTCTAAGCTTGATTGCTATGGTGGTTTTGATCAACGTGGCGAATATTAACACGCGATTGGAAAAGAGCCGATTGCGACATCCTGTTAAAATAGCGTTGATTCAGCATAATCTCCCGTTTTCCGAAGAGTGGAGGATGGATCATCCTTCGGAGGTGAAGAACAAATATGAATCATTAGCACTGGAGGCCGCGAAGCAACATCCGGATCTCATCATTTTCCCGCAATACACTTTCCCAGAAGATATTTTTCGGAAGCCTGATTTTTTTTCTGGACTGGCTAAGAAAACCGGTGTTTATATCCTGACGGGTGCGCATGTTCCCATCGAGGCCGGTAAATCGATCCTGGATTATGGTTTTATGAATCTTGCGCTTCTTTTTACTCCGGAAGGGAAGCTTGGGGGAGTGTACCAGGCGATGGAAGAGGCTCCTTTTGGGGAAGTCCGCCAGCAACCAGCAAAAAAGTACCAAGTGATCGAAACTCCATTCGGAAAATTAGGCGTTCAGCTTTGTTATGAAGATGTGACGTCTAAACTAGCAAAAGAGGCAGTGAGAGCGGGTGCAGATATTCTTGTCTCGCTTTCCAATCCCGGGATGTTTTTGGATACCCATATGCCTTATTACCATCTTCAGCAAGATCAACGTCGTGTGATGGAGGCGGGTCTACCGCTCGCGCGTGTTTCTCCGAACGGCTACAGCGCCTTTATCAGCAAGACAGGGCGGATAGTTCAGAAGACGCGATTGAATGAGGAAAAGATTCTCTATATCAATTCACTACTGTCCGGTTGTTTGATGGTTCAGTTAACGTAACCTAAGGATTTTCAATATGTTAACAGGGCAAACGGTTTTAATCGATTTGAATCCGCTCGTGTGTTATTTTGGCGCTCCCACCAAAGGAGCGACTCATGAACA
>CAYMER010000263.1:0-3333 GCA_964389345.1 uncultured bacterium
TGGCCATGATCGATCGCAATATCATGCGATTTGCGACCTACGAACTGCTTTATCTGGCAGATATTCCTCCCAAAGTGACCCTCAATGAGGCGGTGAATTTGGCAAAGAAATTTTCACAGGAAGAATCCGGAAAATTCGTCAACGGCATCCTCGACAAGATCAACCACACCGAAAAACCAAAAACCCCCAAGGACCATGACCCTTCCGCCGCATGAAGTTTGGATGAAGCGAGCTCTCGCTCTGGCGGAGAAGGGACGTTTTAGCGTCAGTTCCAATCCCATGGTCGGTGCTTGTGTTGTTTTCAAGGGAAAGCTTGTCGGCTCCGGTTTCCATGAAAAATTCGGCGAGCCACACGCTGAGCCGAATGCCTTGGCCCAGGCCGGAAAGAAAGCTCGAGGTGCCACGCTTTATGTGACCCTGGAACCTTGTGCGACCTGGCAGAAGACTCCGCCTTGCGCTCCGCTTATCAAAGAAAAAGGCATCAGGCAAGTCGTGATCGGATGTCTCGATCCCAATCCGTTGAATCGCGGTAAAGGTGTTCGCTTTCTGCGCGAGCAGGGAATTGCCGTCACAGTCGGTGTTCTAGAAAAGAAAGTTCGCAAGCAGAACGAAGGATTTTTTAAAACCATGACTGCCAAGCGTCCGTTTGTGACGCTCAAGATGGCACAGACTTTGGATGGCAAGATCGCGACGTGCAAAGGTCTTTCTCGTTGGATCTCTTCGCCATCTTCGCGAAAATTTGTTCATCGACTTCGAGCAAGTCATGACGCAGTCCTGGTGGGGAAAAATACGTTCTATCAGGACGATCCCCGGCTCACAGTTCCAAAAAATTCGCGTTCACTTGTCTCCGGAAAACCATGGAAGATCGTGATGATCTCTGCGCGAGGTTGGTCCCCGAAGGCTCGCGTTTTTAAAGACCGACAGCTTGCGATCCTCGTGTTCCCCGAAAAAGATCTTAAGGCGATCGTTAAAAAAACAGAGACCCAAAAGGGAACGCTGATGCTTTTGCCCGTTAAAGAAAAAAGCGGCAGGATCGAAGTTCGCGAGCTTCTTAAAAAACTTGCGGCGCTGGGAGTGACCAAGCTCCTGGTCGAAGGCGGCGGGGAATTGGCCTGGTCATTTTTGGAGGCGGGGTGCGTGGATCGCGCTTTTTGGATTCTTGCGCCGAAGATCTTTGGCGGTCGTGATGCGAAGACCTCGGTGGAAGGTTTCGGTGTGAAGACTCCGGATCAGGCGTTCTTGTTCAAGACGGCTAAGGTGACGCGCTCAGGAGATGGTTGGATCTTTGAAGGAACATTTCAAAAAAAAAGGACATGATGAAAAGTTATGTTCACAGGCATTATTGAGAACCAGGGTACTGTTATAAGGAAAGAAGGACGGGGCGGACAGATCCGATTCGGATTCCGGTTCCAAAAAAAGGAAAAAGGGTTAAAGGTCGGCGACAGCATCATGACGGACGGTGTTTGTCTCACCGCAGTACGCGTTAGCCCAAGCGGTTTTGAAGTGGATGTGGTGCGCCAAACCTTGGAAGCGACCACGTTGGGGATGTTGGAGCGAGGGGGTCGTGTGAACCTTGAGAGATCTTTAAAGATCGGGGCTGGGCTGGGCGGGCATTTTGTGACCGGGCACATTGACGGCCGGGGCAGGATCGTAAAAATTGAGAAGCGAAAGAAGAATACGACCTTGTTCCTGAAGGCCTCCAAGGATATAATCGCACTTCTCGCGGACAAGGGATCCATCGCTTGCGACGGGATCAGTTTGACGGTGCAGAAGGTCCGTGGCCGGATGTTCCAGATTGCGGTGATCCCGCACACGCTCAAGGTTACGACGCTTGGCGCGAAGCGCGTGGGTTCTGAGGTCAATCTTGAGGTCGATATTGTCGCGCGCTATCTTCAGATGTGTTTTTCAAAAGAAAGATCCCGGAGAACTTTTTCGTCGCGTACGATCCTTCGGGAACTCCTCCAGCAGGGGGTTGAGTGGAAAAAAGATTTGAGCTGATCGCATCCTCCGAGGTTCTTTCGTCTTTTCGGAAAGAACTTCGCCAGATCCTGAGTCAGGCGGGATGGGAAAAGAAGACCACCGAGGAGATTCTTTTGGCGGTCGATGAGGCTTTGACGAATATTATCCGGCATGCGTATCAGGGGAAGCCGGGCAAGATGATAGTTTCCGTTAGAGCGACCGATGATAAGATCGAGATCTTGCTGGAAGACCAGGGCAAGAAATTCGATCCGACCCAAGTGCCATCCCCGGAACTTCCGCGGCACAAACCGGGCGGTCTCGGGATTCATTTTATCAGGACGATCATGGATCAGATGATTTATGACGATCAGGACCCGGCAGTAAATCGGCTTCGTTTGATCAAGCACAAGAAAAAAATTTGAAAAAGGAAGGTGTCTATGAAAATACAATCGACGAATCAAGGCGACATACACGTTCTGGAGCTTTCTGGGGAACTGGATTATCACTCTTCGCCAGAGCTTCGTGAAAAGTTGACGGAATTGGCCGCAAAACAAGCTCCCAAGATACTCGTGAATCTTGGCGGCGTGGATTATATGGACAGTTCCGGCATCGCGACCTTCGTCGAAGCATTCCAGAAGGCCAAGCGTTATCAAGGCCGTCTTATTCTTGCGGCGCTCACCCCTACGGTCCGGGGAGTTTTTGAGATCGCCAAACTCGACAGTATTTTTGAGATCACCCCCACCGTTGCGGAGGCGGTGGAGTGTTTAGGCGCTAAGATTTAAACAAACATTCAAGGAATATTTTTTTATGCAGGAATTCGCTGGAAAAATCGGACAGGGGTTGCTTTTTATTTTAGCAGGGGTGGCCCGGTTGTGGAATCTTGGGTCGGCGGTCGCTGGTTATACGCTTACGGCGTTTTACAAAAAGAAGGCCATTCCTCGGGAGGCTCTTTTTCACCAGATGGTCTTGATCGGCATCGATTCCACGGCGATCGTTTCACTTGTAGGCGCTTCGGTCGGAACAGTGCTCGCCCTGCAAGCGGCTTATTCCCTAAAAACTTTTGGGGCGATCATGTACACGGGAAGTCTTGTGTGCGTCGCAATGGCTCGTGAACTTGGACCTTTGATCGCTTCAATCGTGATCTCCGGCCGTATTGGTGCGCGAATGGCCGCAGAGATCGGAACTATGATGGTTCAGGAAGAAGTGGATGCGCTGACCACCATGGGGATCAATCCGATCCGGTATCTTGTCGTACCGCGCGTTCTTGCGTTGGCTCTGATGCTCCCGTGCTTAACGGTCATCGTGGATATCGTGGGGATGTTCGGCGGTTGGGCCATCGGAGTGACGGGACTCGGGATCAATTCGCACCTCTAT
>CAYMER010000264.1:0-3517 GCA_964389345.1 uncultured bacterium
CCAGTCGCATCGTGACCGCAACCGGCTTCTTTCATTCTGCGGCAGCGTCGGTTGTCACACGCGTTGTGGAAGCTACCCTGGTCAAATACATCCCGCCGGGTTTTTATGACTATGCCATCTACGCCGGGGGCGATGTGGATATAGGAAGTAATGCCACCGTGGACGGAAACGCTATTGCCGGGGGGGATATTGACGGCTCAGTGGCTTCAGGAAATACTAAATCCCCTAACGATCCCACGTTACATTCGAATGGTTTACCCTTACTGAGCTTTAACCGGTTGAAGCAACTCAGTGCCGCTCAAGGCTGGTATAACCCTGTCACCCATACAACTAATTTCCCTGACGAGACCGACGGTTTTTGGAATGCACCGGGCATACCAAATGTGGTTTTTGTGGACGGTGATTATACTCTTAGCGGCGGGAAGCAAAAGAATTGTGGATTTCTCGTGGTGGGAGGGAATGCGGTTTTTGATGCAACGATCACGGGAAATGCCGGTATCATCGGCTGCATTTACACACGCGGCGACATCGAGTTTAAGGGCGGTGGCGGGCCAAAAGTTATTAATCTTGACGGAGGCGTTTGGGCCGGCGGAAATGTAACAATCACAGGAAATGAGGAGATTGATTTTGATCTTCCCAAAGGACACGGGGCCGACTACATGGCGGCCATAAGGGCTTTAAATATTAACGCGGATGTCCAGGTCACTTCCTGGCGAGAAACGTAAAATCACTCTAATGAGGAGGACGGCGATAATGATATTGTGCAAAATGAAAAAAGGTTTTACGCTCGTTGAAATTATGATCGTTGTTGCCATTCTCGCTATATTGGTAGGCATAGCGATACCCAATATGGTGCGTTCCCGTTTGAACGCAAATGAAAGTAATGCCGTTTCCGGTGTTCAAACGATCTCAGTGGCTTCGCAGACCTATTGGTCCACCCTGAATGTTTTGCCCACCACCTTGGCGCAGCTGAATGCTCAAAGTTTAATCGATAGTATATTAGGATGTGCCACAACCTCTTGCGCCAAGAGCGGCTATACCTATTCCATGGGAGGGACAGGCGTGCAGGCCGATTTCTTCGTCTTTGCAATTCCTCAGACCCCTAATGTGACCGGCGTGCGCTCTTTTTGTGCTGGTTCCGATGGTGTGGCAAGGGTGAATACCGCGGGAGCTACCCCCGCCAACCAGGCCGCATGCTACATTTGGACTCCACTCTAAAAACATCACAAAAAAAACGGGGAGCAGTAGCCAAGCGAAGGGGACAGACAGTTCGTGAATGCCTGTCCCCTTCTCGTTGTTCTTCTAAACCCGCACCCTATCCGCTAGCCTTGTCATTCATTTCTTTTCCTTAATGGTAATAAGGATTGCCCCAATTTCAGAGAATCTGAAATTGATTAGGCATTGGGACTATCTTTTTCTTCCCACGCGCAGACTTTGGGGATTTGCAGGAATCCGTTGTACTGAAGGAAGGAAACACCGAGATATTTTTTTCCGCTGACGTTATCGCGGAAACGGAAAACACCGGCCGTCAGGTCTCCGGTCTTTGTATAGCCCTCACCCGTTTGGATCTTCCCCGCCGGAATCGTTGGATCTCCCTGGTTGTCGCGACACACCCTATCTGAGAGCATCCCCGTCTGGGCGGCCTGATAGAATTTATTGGCAGGATGGTCTTTCGGGATCGAGGGAATATTGATATTCGCCGGAGCGGAACAACCTGCCCCTAAGAGGCTTAAAAAGCTTAAGATGCTAAAAAGGCTAAACAGGCTGAAAAGCGAATGCTTTTTGAGCGTTTTAAGCCTCTCAAGCATATTAAGCCTCTCTAGACTTACCATTTTCCGGTCTTCTGGACTGAGGGTTTCGGATGATGCTGGATCGTCGAGATCGCTTCCTGTAAAAGAGAATCCGGAAGGGAATATTCTTTCAGATCTCCGTTCAGGAACTTGTCATAACCGGAAAGATCCATGAGCCCGTGGCCGCTGTAACAAAAGAGGATCGCCTTCTCCTTCCCCTCTTCGCGCGCCCGAATGGCCTCGTCGATCGTGACCGCGATCGCGTGGCTTGTTTCCGGAGCGCAGATCGCGCCTTCGGTCCGGGCCCAAAGCAGGGCGGCTTCATAACATTTGATCTGGTCCACCGCACGAGGCTCGAGAAGTCCTTCGACCACGCCTTGGCTCACAAGCGGCGACATGCCGTGATAACGCAAACCCCCGGCATGGATCGGCTCAGGAATAAAGGTGTGTCCGAGCGTGTGCATGGGAAGAAGCGGCGTCATTTTCGCGACGTCGCCATGATCATAGCTGAAGGGCCCGCGCGTCAGGGTCGGACACGCTGTCGGCTCTACGGGAATGATCTGGATCTTCGCGCCGTGGATCTTGTCGCAGACGAACGGGAAGGATGTGCCGGCGAAATTGCTCCCGCCGCCCGCGCATCCAATCACGATATCCGGATGTTTTTCTCCGGCCAGAGCAAGCTGCTTTTTCGCCTCAAGACCAATGATGGTCTGATGAAGCATGACGTGATTGAGAACGCTTCCGAGGCAATAGCGCGTTTTGCCGCTCGGGTCGCCGACCGCTTCCTCAATGGCTTCACTGATCGCGATGCCGAGACTTCCGGGAGTCTTGGGATCTTTTTTCAGGATCTCGCGGCCGGCGTGCGTTTCATGGCTTGGGCTCGCGACGCAATTGGCGCCCCATACACGCATCAGGCTTTTGCGGAATGGCTTCTGATCAAAACTGATCCTGACCATAAATACCTTGCACTCAAGACCCAGGAGCTGCGAGGCAAACGCGATCGCGCTCCCCCATTGGCCGGCGCCAGTCTCGGTCGTGAGCTTTTTGATACCGAATTGTTTGTTGTACCAGGCCTGTGCCACCGCCGTGTTGGTTTTGTGACTCCCGGCCGGGCTGACGCTTTCATCCTTGTAATAAATACGGGCGGGTGTTTTCAGATATTTTTCAAGATAGACCGCGCGCCTGAGCGGCGCGGGCCGCCAGCGGTAAAGCATTTCCAGGATCTCTTCCGGGATATCGATCCACCGCTGGGTGCTCACTTCCTGCTCGATCAGATTCATGGGGAACACTTTTTCGAGCATGTCCGGTGAGATGGGATTACCGTCCGGCCCCAAGGGCGGCTGCATCGGCGTCGGCAGATCGGCCGCCAGGTTGTACCACTGTTTGGGCATATCCTTTTCGCTAAGCGTGATCTTGATATTTTTCACTCCCACTCCCTTTTTTATTTGCAGATCACAACGTTTCGAGCCAATGAATAAAGCCGTTATAGTTTATCCATTTCCGGGAAATAATCATCGGGTTTTTTCTAGAAGCAATTTCAGTACGTCTCGATAGCGTTTACTCAAGAGAAGTCTCCGGGCTTGAGCCTCGTCACCACTCGGGAATCCCCGGCGTGGATTCCCTCGTTCGCCCTCCAGTCCTGACTTTTATTTTCTTTTCCTGAATGGTAGTCAGGACAGCCCCAATTTCCACAGAGTGGAAATTGAATAGAATTGGGACAGTCCTCG
>CAYMER010000265.1:0-4160 GCA_964389345.1 uncultured bacterium
AGACGACATCCCTTCATATTTTTCAAATTACCCGCACACCCCCGAGATCTACACGGCTCTGAACACTCTTTCCCTACACGACGCTCTTCCGATCTAGTGATCGGACTTGAAGTCCACGTACAACTGAAAACGAAATCAAAACTGTTCTGCTCGTGCTCGACGGAGTTTGGAGCCGAGGGGAATAGCCATACGTGTCCCGTGTGCCTGGGTTGGCCGGGGTCGCTGCCCGTGCTGAATGAACAAGCGCTGAAACTTGGGATCCGGGTTGGGCTTGCGCTAAATTGCAAAGTGGCCGAGCGCCTCAAGTTCGACCGTAAGAACTATTTTTATCCGGACCTTCCAAAAGCCTATCAAATCTCGCAATTCGACATGCCCGTGAATGGCAAGGGTTTCGTCGATATCGAAACGAAAAGGTGCCAGGCACCTTTATCTGAAGGGGAGAAAAAAGTGCCTGGCACCTTTATTACCAAACGGATCGGGATTACGCGCGCGCACCTGGAAGAGGACGCCGGAAAACTTCTGCATGAAGGCATCGTAGACGGCAGTCTTGTGGATTACAACCGAGGCGGCATTCCGCTCCTTGAGATCGTTTCCGAGCCGGACCTTCGCAATCCTCAAGAAGCGTACGATTACCTTACCGCGCTTAAAGCCATTCTCCAATATATCGAGGTAAGCGACTGCGATATGGAAAAAGGAAGTCTCCGCTGCGACGCGAATGTCTCGGTCCGGCCCGTTGGCCAGGAAAAATTCGGCACCAAGGTTGAGATCAAGAATCTGAACTCGTTTAAGATGGTACAGAAAGCGATCCAGTACGAGATCGAACGCCAAACCGAAGCCTGCGAAAGCGGCGAAACGATCGTCCAGGAAACGCGGCTTTGGGATGACGCGAAAGGCGCAACATTTTCGATGCGTTCGAAGGAAGAAGCCCACGATTACCGCTATTTTCCGGAGCCGGACCTTGTGCCGTTCACTCTATCGCGGACAGTTGTGGAGGATATCAGGAAGACGTTACCCGAGCTTCCGCTTGAGCGCGCGAAGCGGTTCATCAAGGAATTCGGTATTCCGGAATACGATGCCTACACACTTGTGGAAGATAAAAAGCTCGCGGTATATTTCGAATCCTGTGTCCGCGAAGGCGCCGCGGCCAAACTTGCAAGCAACTGGATCCTGAACGAACTCCTGTCGCTGCTCAACGCGAAAAATATCGCGATTGACGTTTGTCTGGTATCGCCGCATTCTCTCGCAGGACTGATCCGTCTTGTGGAAAAGGGGACCATTAGCGGCAAGACCGCCAAGGACGTACTTCAGGAAATGGCCGCGTCGGGCAAAACTGCGGACGTGATCGTTAAAGAAAAAAGTCTTGGACAGGTCTCGGATACCGGTTTGATCGAGAAAGCCGTCGAAAAAGCCATCGCCGCGAACCCGAACGCCGTCGCGGAATTTAAAGCCGGAAAACAAAAGGCCCTCGGCGCTCTCGTCGGCGCGGTTATGAAAGAAACGGGCGGCAAGGCGAATCCAAAGATCGTTAACGAGCTTTTAAGCAAGAAGTTACAGAGCTAGTACGGAGTAAGGCGTACCGAGTACGGCGAAAAACTGAAAATAATGAAAATCCGAAAGCAAAGAAAAAAAACGCCGTACGCCGTACGCCGTACGCCTTTCTACACCTTAGGTGTAGAGACCTCCTGCGATGAAACGTCGTGTTCGGTCTTAAAAGGCAAAGACGCGATTCTTTCCAATATTGTTTCCTCCAGCCTTTTTCGTCACAAGAAATTCGGCGGCGTGGTACCAGAGATCGCATCACGGCATTGCATGGAGCAGATCCAGTGTGTCTTCGAAGAAGCGCTTCGTAAAGCCAAGATCAAACCGAAAGACCTCGATCTCATTGCCGTGACACAAGGTCCCGGTCTTATCGGTTCTCTTTTGGTCGGTGTTGCGTTCGCGAAAGCGCTGGCATACCAGCTCAGGATCCCCGTCGTGGGAGTCAATCATATGGAAGCGCATCTTGTAGCGAACTTTTTCGGGCGTCCGGAACCCAAACGCTATATCGGACTTCTTGTTTCTGGCGGGCATACGATGCTCACGTATTGCGAAAAAAGGAAGATCCATATCTTGGGCGAAACCGTGGACGACGCGGTCGGCGAAGCGTATGACAAAGTCGCGAAGATCCTGGGCTTGAGTTATCCGGGAGGACCCATTCTTGACAGGCTTGCGAAAGAAGGAAACCCGCGAGCTGTTCATTTTACAAGGCCGAAGCAAGACAACCGGTTTGGGTTCAGTTTTAGCGGCGTGAAAACGGCCGTACTTTATCTGTTACAGGATTTCAAAACAGGCAAGCCGAAATCCGATACTCCTACCGTAAAAGATATCGCCGCAAGTTTTCAGCACGCGGTGATCGGATGGCTCGTCGAGAAGGCGATTGACGCAGCGGAATTCAAAAATGTTTCCGACATTGTGGTCGGCGGCGGCGTGAGCGCGAATTCTTATTTACGCGAGAAGCTGACACGAGACGGCGCGGCCAAAGGCATCAAGGTTTGGTTCCCGCCGCTGGTGCTATCGACCGACAACGCGGCCATGATCGCACGCCGCGGATTTGAACTTCATAAAAACGGAGTCCGGTCGAAACTTAACATGACCGGAAATCCCGCGCTTCAAATATTGTCTTGAGTACGGCGTAAGGCGTACGGCGAAAAAACAAACGCCGTACTCCGTACACCGTACGCCTTACTTACAGGAGGTTTTATGCTAGGTTTGACACCGCATGATGTTGAAAATTTTTCCCGGCTTTTAGCCGCCACGGGGCTCGGAGCTTTGATCGGGTTGGAGAGGGAATACAACGGCAAAGAAGCCGGCTTCAAGACTTACACGCTTGTTTGCTTAGGGTCAGCGCTTATGATGATCATTTCCGCTGACATTTTTTTGATCTACAAAGGACTTGCGGTGGTCGATCCCTCGCGTATTGCGGCGCAAGTGGTGACGGGCATCGGTTTTTTGGGAGCGGGGGCGATCATTCGCGATCAACAGGGAGTCCGTGGGTTGACGACCGCGGCCGGGATCTGGGCTGTTTGCGGCATCGGTCTTGCTTGCGGGATCGGGCTTTTTAAGCCGGCGATCGTGGCCACGCTGCTTGTTCTTATTGTGCTGGTTCTATTCCAAAAATTCGAGCGGGATATTCTTCCTAAGAAAAAGCCCCATCACACATCTTAAAGGATGAATATTTCCAGGATTGACACCCCGAGAGCAAAAAGCTAGAATCCGCCTCCATGAATAAGCTAAAAATCGCATTACCCAAGGGCAGTCTCGAAGAAGCGACCTATAATCTCTTCAAACGGGCCGGTTTCAAGATTAACGTCAGTTCCCGTTCCTATATTCCCTCCATTGATGATCCCGAGATCGAGGTTGTGCTTTTCCGTCCCCAAGAGATGTCCCGCTACGTTGAAGATGGTATCGTGGATTGTGGTCTGACCGGGCATGATTGGATCGTGGAAAATGAGTCCAAGGTCGTGGAACTCTGCGAGCTCCAATATTCCAAGCGCACTTCCAATCCGGTCCGTTGGGTCCTGGCGGTGCACGAGTCCTCGTCTTTTAAAAGCGTCAAGGATCTGAGGGGGAAGAAGATTGTGACGGAGCTTGTGGGTGTCACGAAGCGTTATCTGAAGAAGCACAAAGTCGAAGCGGAAGTGGAATTTTCCTGGGGCGCCACGGAAGCCAAACCGCCGCGCCTTGCGGATGCCATCGTGGAGGCGACTGAAACGGGATCCAGTTTACGAGCGAATAAGCTCAAGATCATCGATACCGTGATCGTTTCCATCCCGAAATTCATCGCGAACAAGCAGAGCGTCAAAGATCCCTGGAAAAAGCAAAAGATGGACAATCTCATCATGCTTCTTGATGGCGCTATGCGCGCTCAGGAGAAGGTGGGTCTTAAGATGAATGTCGAGAAGAAGAACTTGCAAAAAGTCTTGGGCCTTCTTCCGGCCATGAAGAAACCGACCATTGCGAATCTCACGGACAAAAACTGGCTGGATGTCGAGACCATCATTGACGAAGCCGTGGTTCGTGAACTGATCCCGGCGCTCAAGAAGGCCGGTGCCTCAGGTATTATCGAATATCCTTTAAATAAAGTCATTCCATAAAAGTAGTGATAAGCGGTAAGCCGCAAG
>CAYMER010000266.1:0-5093 GCA_964389345.1 uncultured bacterium
GAAGATATTGAAAGCTGATTTTTTTCGTTCGAGCGTCAGCAGAAGCGGTTTTCCGAGCCAGTTCCTCGACGACACGAAGATCGGAACGATTCCATTTGTCATAAGTTTTTTGGAAACCTTCGAGCAGGATCAAAAGCGCCATCCAGGAATATGCCACGACCGTATCTACCACGATCATCGGAAAAAAGACCGCGTCCGGCGTGTGGATCGCCTCTTTCACCGCGATCATGTTGGCGCTCCCCCCGATCCAGGAGGCTGAAAGCGCCCCGAACCCCGACCATACGTCCGCAGGCAGCCAGGGTTTAAAGAGCATCACGACAAGCGGCGCGCCAATCATGATGCCGGCAGTACCGGTAAACATCATAAGAAGCGCAGGCCGGCCAAGTTTCAGGATGGCTTTCATATCCGTCGAGATCAAAAGAAGGATCAGCCCCGCGGGAAGAACTGTCGTCGTGATCTTCGGATAGATCGCGTGCTGTTGGGGGATGACGCCAAGACCGGAAACAATCATGGGAAGAAAATAGATCCAGAAAAGCGCCGGCGGGAATTTAAAAAATTTCCGCGTCCGCGGGTCTTCGGAAAAAAAGACGATGCCCGCAACGATAAGAACCAGGAGACTAAGAATCCCGATGGGGTCTTGGATCATACCACGCACTACCTTCTCACGCCCCGGGAGCGTGTCCCTTTGCACGCGCCCGGGGCGTGCAACGGTGAAACGCCGATCCCGGCTTTGACTTTTTGGAGGTTATAAATACCGGAGCGGGTCACGAAATTGCCGCGCGTCATGTTCTCCGCCATAAAAAACGGCGCATCAAGATCGATAAAATCGAACCCTCCGAGGCCCGCCGAAAAATGCGCGGCCGCAGTTACCGCCAAGGGCGTTTCCATCATCGTCCCGATCATCAGCTTGATGCCGTGTTTCTTCGCTAGCCGCGCGATCTCATAGGCCTCGAGGATCCCTGTTTTCATGAATTTCACATTGATCGCACCGGCAGCCCTTGTCTTGATGAGCCGCTTGGCATCCTGAAGCGACGAGACACTTTCATCCGCACAAACAAGCACCTTGCTTTCACGCGTCACTTTCCCAAGCCCTTCCCAATCCTCTTTCGGCACCGGCTGCTCGACAAGCGCGGGTTTAATTTCAAGCCCTGCCAATTCTTTCAGGAATTTGAGCGTCTGAGCGGCCGTGAACCCCTGGTTCGCGTCGAGATAGACCGGACATTTTCCGGCGATCCTTGCCACCACTGCGACGCGTTTGAGGTCCCGGTCGAAATCCCGGCCGATCTTCACTTTGAAAGAACGAATGCCACGCCCGAGGATCTCACAAGCAGCGATCTCAGCATCGGTGACATCGCCAAGCACCACGGTCATGTCGCTATGAAGAATTCTCAGCCGACTGCCAAAAGCCCTCCAAAGAGGTATCTTCTTTTCACGCGTCGCCGCATCCAGAAACGCCATCTCAAGCGCCGCCAAAGCACACTTGTTCTTTTCGAATTTACCTTTAAATTCCTCCGCAATCGCCGGAAATTCCTGGAGCTCCCGACCCGCAACCCATAGAGCCGCTTCTTTGAGATTTTTGAGAGTTTCCTGAACGGTCTCTCCGGTGATATGCGTGGCGACCGCCGCCTCACCAAAACCCCGGCTACCATTCGACAGCTCGACCGTAAAAAGGACATTCTCGAGCAGATCATGCTGTCCCTTGGCCGTGCTGAACGGACGTACGAGCTTCGCGCGCCATATCCGCGTGCTTGCTTTTTTGATAAAAATATTTTTCATACCGTCTTTTTTACCCTACCAAGACCGGGCGTTGGATCTATTCAACACCTGTTCTTAAAAGGGTTTCTTAAATGGTTTTCGATGATATTTCAGGTTATACTACCCGAAACAGATTAAGAATTCGATAAGAAGAAAGGCGCGGAATGATCAATTTAAAATCGATCAAAGTTCAGATCAATTTATTCCTGATCGTTTTCGCCGTTTTCCTCTATCTGAAGGAACCTAGACTCGCTCTTTTTTTAGGATTCTTCTGGGCCATTTTATTTTCAGTCCTGATTGAAGCTGCGGTTCTTTACTTCAAAACCCGGAAATTCCAGATCACCGATAGTTCCCTCACTTCCGGCCTTATCATTGGATATGTCCTATCCTCCGAGTCATCCTGGTGGATGTTCCTCGCTATAGCCGCCTGTGCGGTGGGGCTGAAACGCGTCCTGCGATTCCGCGGGAAGAACCTGCTGAATCCCGCCGCGCTGGGAATCTTTCTTGCCGTGCTTCTTTTGAGAGGCGCAACGGAATGGAAAGGGGCTTATGAATGGTACATCCTCATCCCCGCCGGCCTCTACCTTGTGAACATGATCAAAAAACTGGAGATCGTCTGGGGCTATTTCGGAATGTCGCTTCTACTTTTTATTCCGCAAGCCCTAATGCAGGGCTCTTCCTTATTAGACATTCCCGGATATTTTAATTTTTTCTTCATCTTCATCATGCTGATCGAACCCAAGACCACACCGCCTACACTGTGGCCCAAGATCATTTTCGGAGCCGGCGTGGCATTGCTGGCCTTCCTCTTGACCGAATGGGGTTTTCGTTATGAATGCGAACTTTTCGCCCTGCTCGTCCTAAATGCGCTGGTCCCGTTTCTCAACAAGATCCCGAATTTCAAATTCAAAACCACAAAAAAAATCGCTTAAAGGAGCTTTTATGAAGAAAATCATTTTCACCCTCTGCGGCCTTCTCGTTTTAAGCGCCACCGCTTTTGCACATCCGCCGTCCTCTATCAAGATTAAATTCGATGATAAAACGAAAACTTTGACCGCGGTCATCGAACACCGGGTCAGCAACCCCCTCACCCACTACATTTACAAGGTGGACATCGGACTCAATGGAAAAGAGATCCAGATGTTGTCTTTCACAAAACAAGAGACAAACAAGCATCAGACCGTTCTGTTCGCGGTTCCTCAGGCGAAAAAGGACGACACCCTGACGGTCGAAGGCTATTGCAACCTGGGCGGAAAATTAGAAAAAGAGATCACGATCGCTTAATTATGAAAAAACTCGCCCTTAAAGGAAAAGCAGTCGTCGGGCAATCCGGCGGGTGCACGGCGGTCATCAATCAAAGTCTTGCGGGCGTTGTGGAAGCGGCGCGAGCCTGTCCCGCGATCACGGGGATCCTTGGATCACGGAACGGAATCGAAGGCATTCTGAACCATTCTTTTGTAGACCTCAAGGCAAAGCCGTTGAAATTGATCCGCGCGATCGCCCAATCCCCTTCGGCCGCGCTCGGTTCCTCCCGTTACAAACTTAAACCCGGAGACGACCGGAAGATCGTTGCAAACCTCCGGAAAAATAATATTCGCTACGTATTCCTGATCGGTGGGAATGATACGGCGAACACAAGTCTCCGAATCGCGAACGTCGCGGAAAAAGCGCGCTACGAATTGCGCGTCATCCATATCCCCAAAACCATCGATAACGATCTCATGGAAACCGACCACTGCCCCGGCTACGGCTCGGTCGCCCGCTTCGCAGCCATCACCACCCAGGAAGCGGCCTTGGACACCAAGGCTATGAAAAATGTCGATCCCGTGAAGATCATCGAGCTCATGGGACGCAACTCGGGCTGGATCGTCGCGGCCTCGGCCCTTTTAAAAAAATCGCCGGCCGATGCCCCGCATATTTTGCTTATTCCCGAAGTTCCGTTCAACGAGACCGCCTTCGTTAAAAGGACCGAGGCCGTCCTGCAATCCGTAGGCTACTGCATTATCGTGATCTCAGAAACGATCCGTGATTACGGCGGGAACCGTATCGGCCGCAAGATCGAAGGCGTGATCGCGGATCCCTTCGGCCATCATTATGTGGAAGGGACCTCCGCCCGCCTCGCCAGCATTCTTGAAAAAGCATTGAAAGTGCGGGCCCGTTTTGACAAGCCCGGCACGATCCAGCGTATGTCCATGGCCTACATCTCGGAAACCGACCAGAAGGAAGCTTATCAGGCTGGCGTACACGCCGTAAAGTGGGCGCTCCGGGGAATAAGCAAAGTCATGGTGGGATTAAAAAGAAAACCTGGGATCAACTACGCGATTGAATATCAGCCGGTAAGCCTGGAGAAGATCCCGAACCGCGAACGGGACCTCCCCGCGGAATTTTTCGATAAGAAAAAAGCTATAATCACGCCGGCCTTCATGGAATACGCCCTACCGCTTCTTGGTAAAAACCTTCCCAATTTCGCTTCGCTTTAAGGCGACAAGGGGACAGGCACCTTTTTTCCGTCCGATCGCACGCCCCGGGTTCGTGCAGGGGTACCGCTTTACACGAACCCGGGGCGTGCGATGGCTAAAAACCGTGAAGGCTCTTCACACCGGAGAATCCAAAAGAACGATATGCGGATTTTTCTCCTGAAAATTCTTGAGAAGCCATTCGCTTAAAAAAAGAAGTACCCGCCGCCCCTGGTCGTCCCGGGCCAGGGCGACGCCGTAAGAAAGTATCTCCCCCAGATCCGCGTCGGTCAAAGCACACTGGGCCCATCTCAGGATCTTCCACGGCAGCATTTCAAGCTGCGATTCCGCGCCGTATTCTTCTTTCAACCGGTACTGCAGCACCTCATATTGCAAGGGGCCGACGGCTCCCAGAAGCGCGGTGTTGGGATTGGCCGGTTTGATCCAGTTGAAGACCTGCACAATATCCTCGGCGAGCAAATGCTCGAGTCCTTTCCGAAAGGGCTTATACTTCCCCGGCGAGGGATTATGGATCGAGGCAAAACATTCCGGAGCGAACCGCGGAATGGTGTTGAACACGATCGTCGGGTCTTCGCTCACGGTATCCCCGACACGAAAATCCGACTTCACGGCAAACCCAACAATATCCCCGGGATACGCTTCATTGACGGTTTCGCGGCTTTGTCCTAAAAGCGTGTGCGACCCCGCGATCCTGATGCTTTTTCCTGTTCTTGTATGATAAGCATCCATATCCCGGGTAAATTTGCCAGAACAAATGCGCAAGAAAGCGATCCGGTCACGGTGCAGCGGATTCATATTGGTTTGGATCTTGAAGATAAAACCTGAAAAATCTTTTGACGTGACGGAAATAGACCGGTCTCC
>CAYMER010000267.1:0-2720 GCA_964389345.1 uncultured bacterium
AGGATTTGAACCTGCGGTCTCTACGTCCCGAACGTAGCGCGATACCAGGCTTCGCTATACCCCGATGAACCTTATAATCTTTCCAACAGACATCGGAGTAATCCTAATCTCCTTAGAATCTTTTTTATAGAGATCCGGATACCCCGATGAACTTCTATGTAATAATCATTGGAACTATCACACCAATTCTCAGTGAATTGGTGCGACCCGTCCCGGAGCTTGTCGCTCCAGGCGGGGTCGAAACGGCGGGGATTATATCACCCCCCCTGAGAGTATTCAATCAAAGGCATTAATCGGATACAACCAGATCGGCGGTGGCGGCAACCTGTTCGGGGGTGAGAGGAGGAGCGCTTTCATGATGGGGCTGTCCGCTTTGGGTCAAAAGCGCTGCTGCCATGACTTCTTTGAACACAGGGGCGGCAACCGTTCCGCCATAATAAAGGGGTCGCGCTTCATCCAGTACGACCACCATGGCATAGCGGGGATTGTCCGCGGGCGCGAATCCGATGAACGAGGACATAAAAGCGTCATGCGAATACCCCTTACCTCCCGGCAGGAGCTTCTGCCCCGTGCCGGTCTTACCTCCCACCAACATATCCGGGATCTTTGCCTTGGTCCCCGTTCCCCTTTCGACCACTTGTGTCAGAATCTCACGCATTGTCGCGGCCGTCTCAGGCTTGATCACCCTCCGCCTGATAAAAGATTTCTTCTCTTTGATCGTCACACCCGCCGGATCCTGGACCTTTGAAACAATGTAGGGCCTTACGAGATAGCCTCCATTGGCGATGACAGATATCGCGGTCACCATTTGGATCGAAGTCACCATGACTTCTTGCCCCATGGGAATATTGTAAGGAGAGGTTTTGGACCATTGGGACGGAGGCCTCGTATAGCCAGGCGCTTCTCCAGCCAGATCGATACCGGTCCCGATCCCAAATCCGAAACTTTTCACATAATCTTGAAATTTTTGACCGCCCATTTTGAGCGCGATCTTGACAGTCCCGATATTGCTCGATTTCACGATCACTTCCACCATCGGCAGCATTCCATAAGGATGAACATCATGCAGCACCTTGAAACCATAATTCCATTTACCATTCTCGCAATTGATAACCGTCTCCGGCGTAACGGTCCCTTCGTTAAGAGCGCCGCTCGCCGCCACAATCTTGAACACTGAACCCGGTTCGTACATGTCGGTGATCGCACGATTGCGTTTCGCATCCGGCCCCACATTGGCATAATGATTAGGATCAAACCCAGGCTGGTTTGCCATCGCCAGGATCTCGCCGGTTTTGGGATCCATCACGACCGCCCAGGCGCCCTTGGCTTTCCACTGTTTGAAGGCCTGTTCGAGTGCTTTTTCGGTCAGATACTGGAGATGCTGATCGATGGTCAACACAACACGGTTTCCGTCAATCACAGGCAGGCTTTTAATTTCAAATGCCTTGATCTCCCGCCCCTTGGCATCGCGCTGGGTCACGCGCCTGCCGGGCTGTCCACGAAGATCACCATCCATGGATCGCTCGAGCCCCTCCACCCCCTGATTGTCCACAGTAGAAAATCCGAGCACTTGCGCAAGCATCGTTCCCTGGGGGTAGAATCGTTTGTATTCTTCCAGGATACCCAATTCGGGACACTCAAGTTTCCGGATTTTCTCCGCTTCCTCAAAAGTTACGCGCCTTTTAAGCCACACGAACGATTTATCCCGACTCAATCGTTCCATCACCCATTTCCGGTCAAGCCCAAGGATCTTCGAGATCTCGCGGCTGAGCTCTGAACGTTCCTCGTCCCTCAGAGCGCGCGGGACCGCGTAAATGGAGGGGATCTTGAGATTGGTAACGAACTCTTTTCCATTGCGGTCCGTGATAGGACCTCGCAGGGCCGGTACATCGATCGTCAAATAATGCTGGCGATGCGCCAGAGTAAGAAGCGAGGATTGATGGAACCAGGTTAGCTGGACGATTTGATAAATAATGAGACAAAAAAGAACAAGTAGAGCGATGTAGACGAACCAGAATCGACGCGGCGAAAGCAGCGCACGCATTTTTTAGGAGGAGAGATCGGTCTTGGCCTGGGCCGTTTGGATCCACCGGCCAAGAAAACTCGTGACCTCGGAAGACAAGGTTCGTGTGACCTTTTGCTGCGGCGCCACGGGAATCACAAACTCGGGCACAGGCGGGACTTCCACCACTTGGATCTTGTTGGGAAGCGCCAATCCCATGTCGTGACGTTTCATTTTTTCTTCAAGAAGGCGGGGGGCCCTCAACTGGTCGACCTTGAACTGGAACCTTCGAAGCAACTCTTGTTTTTCGGCGAAAGCGCGGGAGCTCTTATGAATATCAAATGAAACGAGGACGGAACCCACCTGCAGATGCACATAAAAAAGCAACGCGCAGGTAAACGCCGCTATAAGAACTAATATTTTTCCGCTGCCTTTCATGATATTTTTCCGATCACTCTCAGTTTGGCAATTCTCGCTCTTGGATTATTCAATATTTCTGAACGATTTGCAACCACGGGGTTACGAAAAATCAAATTTCCTTGGTTCTCGTCGTCCCATTTCCGGAACTGTTGCTTCACGATCCGGTCTTCGATCGAATGAAAGCTGATAATTCCGAGCCGCCCGGCTTTCGTCAGGTGGTCAAACGCCGCGCTCATACCTTCCTTGAGCGCCGCTAGTTCATCATTCACTCCAATGCGAAGCGCTTGAAACACTTTTT
>CAYMER010000268.1:0-2859 GCA_964389345.1 uncultured bacterium
GCGGGATATGGGGAATATGAAGTTCGACCAGTCCGATGGGTCGGATGTCGGCGCAGTGGATGCGGCAGGTCTCAAGCAGGCCTGGGGATACGCGCCGGATGATCTTGTGTGGATCGCGGGAAGCACGCATCCGGGAGAAGAAGCGGCGCTTATAAAAGTTTTCAAGACGTTGCGCGAGCGGTTTCCGACGCTCAAGTTGATCCTCGCGCCGCGGCATGTCGAGCGTTCGCAGGGGCTTTTGAAGGAATTAGCGCAGGACAGCTTCAGTATGGTTTTATCGACGCAAAGAAGGGAAGGCTCGGCACCGGCGATCCAAGTGTTGAACCAGCTGGGCGTTCTCAAGAATCTGTACGAAATCGCGGACCTCGTGTTCATGGGCGGGAGCCTGATCCCTCACGGGGGTCAAAACCCGATCGAGCCTGCGCGTTTCAGCAAAGCAATACTCCATGGACCGCATGTTTTAAACTTTCACAAGATCTACCACCAGCTCGATCATGACGGTGGCGCTCTCAGGATCTCGGCTCCGGACGAACTGTCGTCCGCGGCGGCGGAGTTCCTCGCCAGTGATGGCAGGCGTCATGAGATGGGACAAAAGGCTTTTCAGATCGTTAACCGTTTACGGGGTGCCAGCAAACGTCAGACCGGGTGGATCCTGACGTTTCTTAGAAGCCGGCACTCTCCAGCACCTGATTGTCATCAATGACAATAATTGGAAATCAGCCCTGGCTCTCTTTAATTTAAAAATTAACGGGTGGCCAGGACAGTCCAAGTCGCCATTAGTGTAAAGAAAATAAAGACTTGGGCAGTGCAGTCCTGATTTCCGATTGAAAGATTTAATGAAAATCGGGTCAGAAAGGATTATAGGCAATGGACAGCATGAAGAATTACTTTCGCCTCTTGGCAGAGGACAAGCAAAATGATCCGACGAGCGGAGTTCTCTCCGCGCTTCTTTCTCTCGCAGCCTTGGGGTACGGACTCGGAGTCCGGACGTTCCGATGGCTTTATGAGAACAAGGCGCTTCCACGCAAGCGGCTTCCGTATCCGGTCATCAGTGTCGGCAATCTGACCTGGGGCGGCACGGGTAAAACGCCTTTTGTGGAATATCTCGCACGCAAGATTGGCACACACCGTCGCGTGCCTTTGGTTCTCACGCGTGGTTACAGTCATGATGAAGCCGTGGAACTTCAGAACCATCTTCCGTCCGCGGTTATCGGCGTCGGCAAGGATCGCGCGAAGGTTGCCCGACGCGTCAAAGAAGAAAAGCGGCATGTGGATATCGCCATCCTCGACGACGGACTCCAGCACCAAATTCTCCAGAGGGATGTCGATATCGTGATCGTCAATTCGCTGAATCCATTTGGCAACGGAAAGCTTATTCCGCGCGGTATTTTGCGTGAACCTCTCTCTGTCCTGAATCGCGCGGCCATCCTCGTGCTCACCCATGTGAATCTCGTGAGTCCCGATGAGCTCAAAAAACTCAAGGAAAAGATCGCGGTTCTGGCGCCGAAGGCGCAGGTGGTCGAAACCCTCATGGAGGTGTTGTTCCTTTATCGCGCCAAAACCAAAGTCCGGACAGCGATCGAGAAGATGGCCGGCCGGCGCGTTGCAACCTTCGCGGCGGTAGGAACGCCAAGATCCTTCCAGCTCGTCCTGCAGCGTTTTCAGCTCAAGACCGTTCGGAACTTTGAATTCCTGGACCATCATGAATACACAAAGGAAGATCTTTTGAAGGTCAAAGAGGTCGCCCAATCTTCCGGCGCCGAGGAGATCATTACGACGGAAAAGGATTTTTACCGTTCCCGCGAGTTGATCACGGAGACGTTGAATCCTTTGGTGCTTGCCGCGCGGCTTCGGGTTGTGTCGGGGGAGGAAATCCTTACCGACCGACTTTTCCGTCTTTTGGGAGTGAGGAATTAATGGAAGATCTGCTTGACCGGGCGGCGTATTTTGCCGCCCGCGTGCTCATTTTTATTTTTGGGTGCATCCCGTTCGCGATCGGTCTTCGGATCGGCGATTTTTTGGGGCGTGGGGCGTTCTACGTTTCAAAAAAACGCCGTGTGGCTTACATCAATCTGAAAGCCGCGCTTGGAAATCAGCTGACTCCGGCCGAGCGGTGGAAAGCCGTGCGCGATCATTTTGGTTTTATGGGACAATCCGTTGTGGAGGTGATGTCTTTCAAAAAGATGAAACGCAAGCATCACGATCTGAACGTCAAGATCCACGGCCTGGAACGATACGAAGCTCTCCTCCGTTCAGGACACGGTGGGGTCTTGATCACCGCGCATTTCGGGAACTGGGAACTTCTGCAGGTGTGGTCCGGGCTTCGCGGCACGCCGATCCATGTGTTGACTCGTGAGCAAAAGTATCCGAGGGTGAATGGACTCATCAACGAGCTTCGCGAAAGCCACGGTTCGATTTCCATCAGCCGCGGTGCCGGCATCCGCTCCTTGATCCGTGCGCTTCGCGCCAAACAAATGGTCGGAGTCCTGGGCGATCAATCTGCCGGAAAAACCGACGGAATTATTCTCCCGTTCTTTGGGCGGAGGACAACGGTCCCGACCGGTGCTTTCCAGCTGGCGCATCGTACGGACTCGTTTTTGATGCCGTTTTTTATCGTGAGGACCGGAGGCCCGAGGCACGAGGTTTATTCTGAAGAGATATTGAAGGATGATCTCTCGCTTGCGCCCGAGGCGCGTGTCGAGTTTCAGGCCCGGCAATACCTGAAGGTGCTCGAAGATTTTATCCGGTGATTTCCGAATCAATGGCTTTGGGAGAATAAAAGGCGGAAGTATTGCTGGGACAGGAAGATCGTGATTCTCTCAGACGGCAAGGCCGGGCATTTCAAGCAATCCGAGGTTG
>CAYMER010000269.1:0-2944 GCA_964389345.1 uncultured bacterium
AATGAGCTTTTAAAAACGCCCCGAAAACACCGGCCCGATTCCGAAGTAGGATTTAGGGTTCGTTCTGACGTCTCAAGTCTTCGTAGTTTTCCACCGATAATAAATGCGCAAGTGGTGGTGTGCATTTAATGTCGAGGGTGAGAGGCCATGGCAACTTTCAAGTCGATCCTTTCCCGTGGAATATTTGCGGTAGCGGTCTTTTGCCTGAGTTTTTCTTCTATGGGGGCTATTTTTGCTCCTTTTAGCCCATCTTTCCAAGGACCTCTCGATCCGATGCGTTTGAGCCCTCCCGTGGAGGCGAGGATCGTTTCCGGTCCGACAAAAGCAAAGTCTTTTTTCCGTCGTGATGCGGCTTTAGGTCGGTTGACAGAGTTGGTTCTTACCGAGCGAGCGATTACGACATCTGCTTAAGTATCGTATGTGGTAGGTAGTATGTCGTTCCAAATTCATGAGCAGGATCTTTTAGGTTTTTCCACCTAGCACCTACCATCTACCGCCTACTGTTTTACTGGAATTTTCCTCAAAAAAGCCATAATATCTCGCTATGTCTTATCGATTCGTCTGTAACCATTGCGGGAAAAAATTTGAACTCGAAGTCCCCGAGGCCAAGGAGTGTCCATTCTGTTTTTGGAGCTCATCCGTTAAACGAGAGGACGAATTGGTTGCTGGCAAGAAGGGTGTTTCCCGTTCTTCCAAGAAAGTCGCGTCTCAATCAGGCCCTAAGGTTGCCTCCGGGAATTTAAAGTTTCTCCTTCGCGTTTTGCTCTTCTTCGTCATCCTTGTCGCCGCCGGATTCTTGGCTTTCAAAGCTTACAAGATATTCATTTCATCCTCTTCTCAAGGCTGGAAAACATTTTCGATCAAGCCGCCAAGTGATAACAAGCGAGACGAAAAACAGGTGACGGATTCGTGGGCGTTGCTTTCGCCGCAGGAAAAAGAGATGCTCTCCCATGAGGTGATGATCCCGGCGGATCGGGCGCCGGACGCGGGCGAGCAAGCGATCCTTGGCCGGTCCGTTTCGTTTCAGACGGGATGGGTCGAAAAGTTACCTTCTGCGGTGTGGACGCTTGAGCAATACCAAAAAATGATCGCGGATCAGGAAGCTTTCTATAAAATGCCTTTTGCGAGGAGCTATAAGAAAAAGCTCGATGAGCTGTTTAAAGCTAAATACCTTGCGGCCGCGGACGCGTTCACAAAAGGGGATGTGCTGGCGGCCCGGAATCTCTGGGTGGAATCTCTCGCGTTTCCTCTCTATTCCGAGGACCTGAAAAAGCATCGCGCGGTCGCGCTGACTATGCTCCGGCCTTTCATCAATGATACCCTTTCAAAAGTAAGCGCCATGAACCAGAGCGTTGTGGACCGTGGAAAGAAGGTCAAAGAGCAAACTCTGGGTGTGGAATATCAGAAGCTTGCCGGGGTGATCGCCCAAAAGAAATGGCAGGAGGCTCTCGCGGTGACCCTTCAAATGATCTCAGAAGTTGATCTGTTGCGCAAGAACGCGACGCCTCAGGAAGTTCCGCCACCTTACCCGGCTTCCTTCGGAACGATCGACTTGGATCTTCAACGGCCGCTCGTGGATCTGATGTCGCCGAGTCCTTCTTCCACGGCTGATCTTCAGCCTCTGCAGCAGGACCTGGTCGAAAAGAAAGAAGTGATCGAGACGTTCACGGAAGCCTATTTGACGAGTGCGATGGCGGTCTATCAGTCAGCTTTGGGACTGATCCGTGACAAGAAATGGCAAGAAGCGGCCGAGGCTCTGGGATCCATTCAGGGGCCGCAAGCGCTCCAACAGGACGCGGCCGGGAAAGTGGCAATAATCGGGAAAATGCTTAAAACAGTAGATAGTAAGTAGTATGTAGTAGGTGGCAAATAGGAGAGCAGAGAGGGTTTTAAAACGACGGAACTTATGACATACTACCTACCACCTACTACCTACCATTCGTTCCAGGGTGTTGATTTTTTAAGAAGCATTTCATGAATCGCGACGAGCTGGGCTCCGGGGCCGTAAAAACGCGGCGAGGTGTTTTCGCTCTTGTGGCGGATATGGCTGCGGCAACCCAGATCGTCAAATGTGCGGCAGGGCTTCATGTCGGAGTAAGGAATTTTGATAACGCGGAGAAGTTGATCGCGCAGGCCGCGATTGAACGGCCTTTTCTTGTGATCCTGGACCTCGAAAAACGCGAGGCTGAGGCGTTCCGGGCGCTTAACGAATTGCGTAAAAATGCCGATCTAAAAGGTATCCCTGCGGTGGGATTTGTCACGCAGGCGAAAGTGATGGTAAAGCCCGAGGCCGAGAAGGCCGGTTGTTTCCGTGTCTACATGAAAACGGAGTTCGGCAGGGAACTGCCGGACCTGATCGCGAGGTATGCGGTATGATCCTGCATCTGGGGCATGACCTTCCTGTGAAAGAAGCGAGAACGTTGGATTGCGACTCCCCGACATTCACATCGGAAGAAACGCGTATCATCAAAAACCAGATTCGCAAGAACATGGCGGTAATCGATCTGCACATCCGCCGGATCGACCTTTTTGTGAACTACGAGCGGCATATGTCGCGCGCAGGACTGATCGAGCAATTGCACGAACGTCTCGAGATCCTGATGGAAGAGAACGATACTTTTAGAAAAGTCTTGTGGAAACAATACCAAAACCTGGGAGCGAACCTGACATGAGCCGGCGCGTTACGACCCTGATACTTGGCGGCGGACAGGGGAAGAGGCTCTTTCCGCTCACGAGTTACCGTTCCAAACCCGCCGTCCCGATCGGTGGTAAATACCGTTTGGTCGATATTCCGATCTCAAACGCCATCAATTCAGATCTCCGGCGCATCTTTGTCCTGACACAATTTAATTCCGCTTCGCTTCATCGGCATATCCACCGGACGTATCCCTATGAGGCGTTCACGAAAACAAGCGTGGAACTTCTAGCGGCCGAACAGACGACC
>CAYMER010000270.1:0-4492 GCA_964389345.1 uncultured bacterium
CGGCGAAGGACGGTATGGTGATCCTGCCGGGGGATGAAGTCCGGACGGCTTCCAAAAGCTCCGTCGAGGTGTTGTTGGATGGCGGAAAGGTTGGTCGCGTGGAGATCAAGGAAGGGAGTTTATTCCGCATCAACAAAGCCGAGACCGATGCCGTGATGGGGGATAAGACGACACTCCTGGATTTGGCAATCGGTAAGATCCTGGTGAAGGTCGAGTCTCTCAAGGGCAACTCGAAATTCGAGGTCCGCACCCCGACTGCGCTTACCGGGGTTCGCGGCACCATCTTTGAAGTGACCGTGAAAGAAAAAGCATAAAGCAGTATTGGGTATCTTGTACATAGTTCATAGCAAAACATTGGCAAACCCCTAGATCTTTCCAAGTACCAAGTACCATGTACCGTTTTTGAAGTTTTTTTGCTTGCCTCGAACGCTTTCCGTGAATAAGATAACGCGCTCGCATTTTAAGAATTTTAGGTCCTATAATCCCTTCTCTCAATCGAAAGGAATCAATGTCCATGAGTACTGCGAATGCTGAAAAAAGAGCTTTAATGAGTACGCTTCCGGGTGACGATGTCCGCCAGATCATGTGGCGCTTCACGGACCGTTATGATCTTCAGATGGTGATCCAGTCCACCCGCGCCGTCGCACGCAGTGTGGTGGCCCGCATGGTGGCGGATAAGCAACGGGATACCCATGAGTGGACGCCCGAGAAGGCGGCGATGCTTCTGGCTTTCGATGAAGCCGGTATTACGGCGGCTTTTATGGATCCGGAACAGGGAGGCTACATTTCCGGACCGAAGAACCTTGTGCTCGCGATGATTGCGTTCGAGCTCTGCTGGGTGGATGCCGGCGCTGCGACGGCGAGTTTGGCAAATAATCTCGCTCTGGAACCGATCCACGAAAAAGGGACGCCCGAGCAGAAACAGAAATATATGGGGGGTTGTGTGCCCCCGAAACCGGGCGAGAACCGGAAGATCATCCGGGGTTCTTTCGCTCTTACCGAACCGCTTCCTTATGTTGGCGTGGATGCCGGGATGCTTTCCGGCCGTATTCGAATCGCGGAATGGAAGGAAGGCAAGGAACCGATTCTTCAGGTCGAAAAACGCGGCCGTTTTATTACCAATATGGGCTACGCGAATTTCGTGACAGCCTCGGTCGATACCGATGATCCGCGCATCAAATCCAGTTGCATGATCATTCTTGAAGAAGGCGATGAAGGCCTTTATGACCGCGGTGCGCCGACCCTGAAGCTTGTGCATCAGCTTTCCAGCACGCACGATCCGATCTTCAGCCTGAAGGTCCCGGCCAACCGTATTATCGGCGGTTACACGATCAAGGACGGCGTGATCATCCCGAATTTCAGTAACAGCGAAGTGATCGAAGCTGTGTTCCGCAGGACGCGCGTGACGGTCGGCATCATGACCACCGCGAAGCTTCTTTCCGCGATCGAGCCGGTCATTCGCTACCAGCGCACGCGTTTTCGCGGAGGAAGCTCGGTTTCTTCCGGAACGCCGCGTTATGATCTCGGCATTCAGCAGAAAGAAGATCCCTGCCACCGCCTGGTCGATGTTTGGGCGACCGGCGAAGCGGGTGCGTCCCTCGGATTTGAAGGATCCCGGCTTTTCGATGCCTTTGATGTGATGGAACACGAAAAGGACAAGATCTTCGCCGCACAGGGGATCAAAGGCGCCCGGGCGCAGATGAAGGCATTCGCGGAGCCGCGCGAGAAGGCGCTCGAATATATCGAGCTTATGGCCCGGCCGGAAGCGAAGCGTGATGCAAAGCGCGTCAAGGAACTCGAGAGCGATCTCCTGGTCCAGTACCTTATCAAGGAATCGCTGGCCGATGTGTATTGTCCTGCCGGAAAACTCTGGAACACGGGCTATGGCGCAACGATGATGCGCGAAGCCGTGAGTTTGATGGGCGGCTACGGGATCACGGAAGATTGCCCGGGATTCCTCACGCAGAAATGGTCGGATGCCCAGCTTGAGGCGACGTATGAAGGGCCGGAATGCGTGCAGCGTCTCCAGATGAGCCGCACGATGGAAAACGATCTTTTCCTCGCTCAGTTCAAGAACTGGATCAAAGATCTACGCGAGCTCGCGAAGCGCAAGCCTGAGATGGGCGCCGAAGCTCTCGCCAACGCGATGGAACTTTGGCTCTGGTCGCTTGTTTTTCTCCAGGCGAACAAGGACGCGAATGGGAAGACGCTCTATGGTGGACAGCGCCAGGGCGTGATGTTTCCGCTGGCGGACGCGCTTGCGTGGATCCTCGGCGCGCGCCAGCTTATCCTCGATACGATCGAGATTGAGACCAAGGGACCGGAGAATCCGATGCTTGCCGAAGGTTTGCCGGGCGTCCTGAATTTCTACTCGGATCTTTGCGGTGTTCAAGCGGTTCGCGCTGCCGGTGAAGTCGGTAAAGTTTGCGCCGAGTTGGTTTATGGATATCAGTCGTCGTCGGCGGCTCTCAAGCCTTTCGCGGAATTGCGCGCGAAGACGGACGCCAGCCTTGTCGGTATTCGTTTTTCCAAGGACCGCGCTGCGGAAGCCATCGCGCAGGTCATGATCCCGGAAGCGCTGGATTACCCGCTTTAGCGGATAGTCGCGTACGGAGTAAGGCGTACGGCGTTTAGAATTCTTTTCGCCGTACGCCGTACACCTTGCGAACGACGTTTAACCCACTTGGCTTTTTAATAACCACAAAAGAGGTTTAGCATGACTGCTGATCGCCAAAAAATGGATGTCGATATCGTTTGCGTGGGATTCGGTCCCGCGACCGCAGGATTTCTTACGACGCTTACCCGCGCCATCGAGAAGAATCCCGCTGCCGAACATTTTCAAAGCAAGGTTATGCCGGGCATGCCGCTTCAGGTGATCTGTTATGAGCGCGCGGACGATATTGGATTTGGCGTTTCGGGGATCGTGACCGAAGCCAAGGGGATCAAGGCCGCATTTACCGCCGAAGAACTTTCCCAAGTTCCGATGGCGCATCCCGTGAAGCATGAAGAGGTCTATTATCTTCTCGACCCCGTGGGCGCGAGCCGCCGTTCCTGGGTTTTAAAACTCGTCGATTGGCTTTTCCAAACATTTGGTTTCATTCTCCCGTGGTACAAAGACCAGGCTTTCCAGCTTCCTTTTATTCCGCCTTTTATGGCCAAGCACGGCGGCTGGGTGCTTTCGATGGGCCAGTTCACGCAGTGGCTCGGGTCGAACCTCATGGGTTCCGGTCTCGTTCAGGTGTGGCCCGGCATGCCGGTGAAAGAACCTCTCTTTGACTCGAATCGCGTCGTCGGTGTCAGGCTTGCGGACCAGGGTGTCGAGAAGTCCGGAAAACCCACAGGTTCTTTCATGCCGGGAATGGATATTCATGCAGGGCTTACGGTGGTCGGCGATGGGCCTTACGGTCCCGTGGGACAGAATCTGGATACGAAGCTCGGACTTCCGGAAGGCAATCATCAGCGCGAATGGGCGCTTGGGATGAAGGCCGTGGTGGAACTTCCGGAGAACACCACGCTCGAGCCTGGAACTGTCATTCACACATTCGGTTTTCCGGAGCCGGAGATCTTCGGCTTTCTTTACGTGTATCCGAATCGCATGGCGTCGCTCGGCATTTTTGTCCCGTCCTGGCTGGATAACCCAATGCGCTCCGCGTATCGCTATCTTCAGCACTGGATGCAGCATCCCAAGCTCTGGAAACATCTCGAGGGCGCGACGTTGAAATCCTGGGGCGCAAAAAGTTTGCAGGAAGCCGGCATGCGCGGGGAACCTTTTATCGTGGGTGACGGTTTTGCCCGTATCGGTGAAGGTTCCGGCAGTACGAATATGCTCAAAGGTTCCGGCGTCGATGAAGCTTGGACGACGGGCGTCCAGCTTGCCGAAGGCATGATCCAGCTCTTGAAAGAAAAGAAAGCGTTCACCAAAGAAAACCTAGAGGCGGCGTATCTGAAGACTCGCCGCGCAAGCTGGGTCGAGAAGGACAACAAGATTGCCAAGAAAGCCCGCGACGGGTTCAGCGTTTGTTTCGAGCTCGGCATGATGGGGATGGGCCTGGCGGGTTTCACGAACGGGCTTCTCAATATTCCCGCGAAACTTAAGCCAGTTTATGAACGAATCCCGTCGCTGGAAAATTATTACAAAGGCAAGGTTTCCGCTGACGTGATCGAGAAGGCGCGTAAAGAAGCGAACGAGACGAACACCTCCATGCACGATGCCCTGATGGACGCTTCGGGATGGCCCAAGATCCAGTATGACGGGAAGCTCCTCATCTCTCATCAGGACGCTCTGCTTTTAGGCGGCAAAGTCCAGGCCGCGGACGGTTATGCGGACCATGTGGTATTCCTGGATGCCGGGAAGTGCCAGAAATGCCGCACCAAGGTTTGTATCGAGATGTGCTCGGGCCAGGCCATCACCGCTAATTCCGACGGCGGTGTTCCTCTTTTCGACCGGGAAAAATGCATCCACTGCGCGGCCTGCCTCTGGAATTGCGCTTAC
>CAYMER010000271.1:0-5134 GCA_964389345.1 uncultured bacterium
GTAGTCCCGAAGTGTTCCTATGAGATCCTTGAGGAATACAAGATCCCCGGCTCGGATGTCCAGCGGTGGGTCCGGAACTGGGGGAAGGACTACCGGTTCAAGTCCGGCGATAGTTATCGTGAAAATTCTATGGCCATGCTCTCGACGCATGATACGAGCGCCTTTTGTGCGTGGTGGGAATATGAGGCCGGAACCGTCGACGAGTGGTTCTTCCGGAAAAAATGTGAAGAGTGCGGCATACCGTTCGGCTCTTTCAAGGAGAGGCTTTTCGATCTTAATCATTCCAGGTATGGGCGCCTGCGCTGGCGCCATGAAATCGAAAACGTTGGGTTGCTTTTGGCTATTTTGGAAAAGAGCCATGAAGCGGCGTGGCATCTTGTGGATGCTTACCGGAGTTCTTACGAGGAGCGGAAATTCTACTGGGAGCATGTCGGCATGACGGGGCCGGTCGAGCATCAGGCTTCTTCGGAATTTGTCAGGAAAGCGCTGGAGAATGTGAATCACACGCGTTCGATCTTCAGTCTGCAAATATTGCAGGATTGGTTCTCGCTCGGAAAATTCATGGAACGGAATTCCTGGGAATATCGCATCAATGTTCCCGGAAGCATGGGGGAAAAGAACTGGTCGATCGTGGCGCCCTTCTCGCTTGAAGCCATGCAGAAACTCCCGGTCAACAAAGCGATTCGCAAGATCGTGGTTGATTCCGGACGACTTGTTCCTCTAAAATAGAGTCACATTATTTTTCTAGACGCTCTAAGCCTAGCTTTGATTGTGCTAAAGCAAAGCTTTGATCAGAACGTGAGGTCGTAGGATATGAAAATAAATCTTCGCTCGATCCTGACAGGCGTTTTACTCGTTCTGTTCCTGGCGGGAACTGTTTTTTTTATAAAAAGGAATAAATCCGTACCGGTCTTGCCGCCTCAATCCTTAACCGGGGCTTTCGGTGTTCCGACGGCTTTAAAAGTTCGCGGTCCCGCCAGTGCGCCCGTGAAGCTCGTTGAATACAGCGATTTCGAATGTCCCTCCTGCCGTGCCGTGCAGGCGGATCTCCAGGGTCTTTTTAAAAACTATCCCGGAAAAGTCCAACTGACATTTAAGCATTATCCTCTTACTTCTCACAAGTGGTCCATCTACGCCCATCAAGCTGCGGAGTGCATGAATCTCCAAGGAAAGTTTTGGGTGTATCAGGACAAGCTTTATGACAAGCAACAGGAATGGGCGTCTTCGAAGGTGCCGCCTGTCGAGATTCTGGCACGATATGCCGGAGAGCTTGGAGCGGACATGAATCGTTTTGGGAAGTGCATGGCGGATGTTGCGGTGACGCGTACGATCTACACTGAAAAAGAGGAGGGCAATAAACGGCAGGTCACTGCAACGCCGACATTCTGTCTCGGAGAAGAACGGTTCGTGGGTCCCAAAGAGATGCAGGAGCGCGGTGAGAACGCGGTCCGCAAGGTCCTTGGCCTGCCCCCGAAGCCGGGGCCCGAAGAGAAGCCCGAGCCTCTCGTGCCGGCCCCGTTGAGAGGTTCCGCGCGATGATCAATTTGAAGCAAGAAGAAAAAACCTACAAGATTCTCTTCCTTGGACGTCTGTTTCTGGGGTTGATCTTTGCGTATTCCGGGTTTATCAAGCTCATGGAACCTGTCGAGAATTTCCAGGGAGGTATGGCCGCTTATGAGATCATTCCCTACGTGGTCATCCCGTTCCTTGCGCGCGTGATCCCTTGGATCGAATTTCTCTTTGGCGCCTTTCTGATCCTAGGATATTTGCCGCGGGTAAGCGCGCTTGTGTTGGCTGCTATGTCCTGGAGTTTTGTCCTTCTCATCCTCACAACCCGTATCGTGACCGGGGCTCTTCCTGCCAACTGCGGCTGCTTCGGGGAGGGAAGCCTCCTTCATCTGACGCCCATGCAAGTCCTCATCATGGATATCTGCAACACCGTGATCGGTATCCGTCTCGCTCTTCTCAAGACCCATCCATTCAACCTCGATCTACTTTTTAAAAACAAGAATGATTGAGGCAGTTCAATGCATCATTGTAAGAAAAAAATAATTGGATAGTCTGGCCGCTTGCCTTAAAACAAAGTCCAAAGCAGTGATTTAGAAAAAAAGACAGTCCCAATTCTTGTCAATTTCAACATTGTTGAAATTGGGGAAGTCCTGACTACCTTTCAGAAAATGAAAATAAAAGTCAGGGCAGTCCTCGTCAACCATTTAAGAAGTAAAATTTATGACGAGGAGAGAACTCAGGTAATTTAGTATACTCCCGGCTCGATTCCGCCTGAAACAACAAGTTTCAAGACGGATCGCACCAATTCACAGTGCTTTTGCAGTCCCTGTGGGATTGGAAATGGGTATTATTTCGTCGCCTTGCACCTGTGTGCAAGTGCGACGCCGCCACTTTTGCAGGATGCCGTGTGCGGTGTCGGGGCGCCCTGATCTCCATAGAAAGATATTAAGGCGACCAGGACTGCTTCCGATGTCTGTTGAAATGTTTAGTTAATGATCATCGGGGCGTCCCAATTCTCGGTTCATATTAACGGGTGAATTGGGACAGTCCCGATGTTCATTGAAAATTTAATAAAAGTTCATCGGGGCGTAGCGCAGCCTGGTAGCGCACACGCTTGGGGTGCGTGCGGTCGGAGGTTCAAATCCTCTCGCCCCGATTCTTTCCCCAATGGAGTCAATGGCTTACAGCTATTGACTCCATTTCATTTATAGGCTATATTTCTAGGTGGTACCTCAAATGGTACCTCTAAATCGGGTGATACCTAGGGAGGGTTCTTATGGCTAAGGGACACATTGTTAGACGTGGAAAGGTTTGGTACGGAAGATTCTATGACGATACTGGCCATAGACAGTGGAAATCCCTCAAGACCAATTCCAAGGAAATAGCCCAAGCTAAGTTCTCCAAGGTGATCCAGTCGATAGAAAAGCACGAAGTAGGGTGGCGGCTCAAGGGAAAGCTCATATCCGACTACCTTCCGGAATATCTGGCAATCTGTGAGGCGGAGCACTCCCCAAAGACCTATAGGCACGAGAAGCAAATCCTCGAAGCATTCACACAGTTCACTGGCGCCCAGTATCTTCATCAAATTGCAGCGGACAAGATCGAGGCCTACAAAGTCAAACGAGCTACGGATGTTAAAAAGCCCACGGTCAATCGAACCATTACTGCGATCAAGTCTTTTTTGAACCGGGCTGTGCAGCTTGGCTATCTTGAAAAGAATCCTGCGCAATTCGTAAAAAAACTCAAAGAAGAACAAACTCATATTAAGCATCTGAGTGATGGCGAAATAAAAAAGCTTCTGACAGTATGTTCCCCTCGCGTACAGAAAATCGTGACGCTCTTCCTTCTGACTGGAATGCGACTTGGCGAATTAGCTCATTTGCGTTGGAAGGATGTTGATTATAGGCATGGGCTTATCCACATTCAGAATCAGCCAGACTGGACTACGAAGAACTTTAAACCCCGCGTAATTCCGATGCATCCTAGGGCCAAACAGATTCTCGAGGGGCTTCCCCAGAAGAAGGCACAGCTCTACGTCTTTCCAACCGCAACGGGCAAGACTATCGAAAGCTATATTCGTGCGGAGATCCTTCGCTATGCCAAAAAGGCTAAAGTCAGCGCCAATGTCAAAATGTTCCGCTCTACCTTTGCCAGCAACCTTGTGATGAGCGGTGTGGACATTTATACGGTCTCAAAACTGCTTGGCCACTATGACGTTAAAATCACGGAAAAACATTACGCTCATCTCACGCCAAAATTTTTGGGGAAATCCGTCTCTAGGCTCAAACTTTCGTTTGAACCGACTCACTAGCGGTGCTTTTGTTTTGCCGGAATCTCTGGAAGTGGGTAATTTCCCCTAGGGGAGGCCTTCCAAATTCGCTCTAGGATCGACTATCTTCTCGCGCATGGGACTTTGCCCATCCGCCAGCTATGAAGCCTTAAAAAAGATGAAATAGTTGTAAGCGGACGTTCGTACGCTTATAATGATCTCATGCCAAAGCGGATCGATTTCCAAGCGATTATCTCCAAACTCAAAGACTTTTACTCCAGCCGTAAACGCCTGCCCAGTTTTTCTGAGCTTCAATCTCTTCTAGGATATAGTTCCAAAGGGGGCGTGTCCCTTCTGATTGCACATCTTATAAAGCGTGGAATCCTGAAGCGTGATTCCAAAGGCAAGCTTGTGCCAACGCCGGCGCTTGAGGGTGGCATCAGGCTTCTCGGTACCGTGCAGGCCGGATTCCCGTCTCCCGCTGAAGAAGAACTGGTTGATACCCTCTCCCTTGATGAATTTCTGATCAAGAATCCCCAGGCCAGTTATCTTGTGAAAGTAAGCGGCGACTCCATGGTCGATGCTGGGATCATGCAAGGGGATCTCGTGATCGTGGAGCGTGGTCGTCAGCCTCGGCATGGGGACATCGTTATCGCCCAGGTGGACGGGGAGTGGACCATGAAGTATTACGAAAAGCAGGGCGCGAAGGTGCTGCTCCGGGCCGCGAACAAGAAATATCCACCAATCGAACCTAAGGCGGAACTTGTGGTCGGTGGTGTCGTGGTGGCCAATGTCCGCAAGTACAAATAGACCTCTCTCGATCAGTTCCTTCCCGAAGCCGATCATTCATATCGATTGCGATGCCTTTTTCACGTCTGTGGAGCAGGCCCTTAATCCTGAGCTGAAAGGGAAGCCGGTAGTCACCGGAAAAGAGCGCGGGATCGTCGCCTGCGCCAGTTACGAGGCCAAGGCGCTAGGCGTGAAGCGTCCCATGAGGCTTTGGGAGGCTCAAAAGCTTCTTCCTAAGTTGATCTGCCTCCCTAGTGATTATGAGACCTACAGTCTTTACTCCACGCGTATGTTCGAGATCATCCGCCGTTTTACACCCACCGTCGAAGAGTATTCCATTGATGAAGCCTTTGCGGAGCTTTCGGGACTCAGGCGGCTTCACCGGACCGGATACGAAGAGATCGCCTGGAAGATCAAGCAGGCGATCCAGACGGAATTAGGGCTAACCGTCTCGGTGGGTCTGAGCGCTTCCAAGACGCTTGCCAAGATCGCCGGAAAGGAAAAGAAGCCGGACGGGTTCTTCGAGATCGGAAGAGCACACGTCTGAACTCCAGTCACCGGCTATGA
>CAYMER010000272.1:0-3768 GCA_964389345.1 uncultured bacterium
AGCCTTCTTTCGACTTCCCGGAGAACGACGTCGGTGATCGTTTTATATCTCGTAAGCTGCAGCATCGTAAAGATCGGATACGCCTTGTAGACGGTGTCCTGATATCGAAACACCATACTCTCCGATGAATCGAGGAAAACCAATTTCGAAGGAGAAATTCCGTCAATATTACCCATACCAAGATCGGAATTTTGCCTCGCCTCGGAACGGGATTTTCCCTGCGAGGCGAGAACATCACGGTAGCTGGTAAAACCGGCCTGGAGCCAGCCGGCGATCATGAATTTCTGGATGGGATCCGCGGTGATCCTCTGCCATAAGGAAAGATGCATGTCCGGAGAATAGGGTGTGAGGAGGTCCGCGAGCGCGTCTTTCGGATAAATGCCGGCCGAAAGAACTTCAAAAAGCTTCTGCCGCTCCGCCGCGTCCAGCGGAAGCTTCGCAAAAACAGCGGGGTCGCTCATGATATCGATGAGCTCGCGCACGTTGCCGATACCGTCCCGGGCAAATTCCGGAAAGTCCATCGCGGCCGCCGGGGCCGGAGGCGTTTCAAGTTTTTCCGCGAGCGCTTCGGGAACACCGATCGCCTCAAGTGAGACGATCTGCGGCGTGATGATCAGGAGATAACTCAGAAATTCCTTCGGATCAAAAAGGTCCGGGTCCGGGTGATTGAAGAACGCGCGGAATTTTGGACCGTTCACGAAATCATCCAGCCCGCCCATCGTCGTGATCTTTTCCTTGAGCTGTTCCTGCGGGTTCTTAAGGAAATCCATAATATCCGGAGGAAAACCCACGGCTTCAATGGGCACCATACCCGGCACAAGTTCCACGAACGGCGCGAGAAGGTTGGTCCAGAATGCGACTTCGTCCTTACCGACGCCTTCACCCGGCTCGATCAAATACGTCCCTTCCGAAATAGCGCTGCTGATAACATCCGGCAGCGGCACAAGAGAACCGGTCAAAAGCCGGATCAATGCAGGCAGGGCGAGCTTCACCCAGCGGCCGGCGCCTTTTTCTTCCTTCAAGCTCACGCGCCGGATCCACCGGATCACCTCAGCCGCCGTCAGTTCCTCCGGCTTACCTTTTTTCATGGCCTTGCAAAGTTTCACAAGGAAACTCCGTTTGAAACCGAGGGACTGCGCTTTGACAAATTCGGAATGTTCCTCAAGCAGAGCGCTCAGGATGATCTTGCGTTCGTTCTCATCCGGAACTTCTTTCTGGAACCGTTGGGTGTCGTTCACCCGTTTCGCAAGATCAACGATGAACGGATGCCTCGGATCTTTCGGGAGTTTGATATCGATGCTGTGCGTCAGGTACGCGGTTTTGGAGATCGTGACGGCGGTATCGACGCGCCGCAGCGTTTCAAAAAGGTCCTGCACGCTATCGAGCGGGAAACTGCGGCGGCCTTCGTGGACGTTCAGGACCCAGCGGCCGGTCTTCGCGTCTTTCTTGAAGCTGATGCTGACCTTCGGGCCGAGGAGTTTCTCGATCGCCTCGGCCGCAGACTTGAGGTCTTCAATGTCGATCGATGTTTCGTCTGGAAATTCGATTTTTGTTCCGTCAGGTGAAAGCGTCGCGTCGACCTCAAGCACCTTGAGCTGTTCCCAGAGCTCCCGCGCCGTCTTCCCCTCAAGCCGGAACTGTTTCAGATAAAGCGTCCCCTCGCCCGTCCGCTCGGTCTGCGCTTCATCCGCCCGCACTTCGGAACGGAGAACGGACACCCCGCCGGTTAAAGGCACGTTAGCCATGGTAAAGATGCCGCGCGAGTCCTTAACAAGATATTGCTCAGGAATCATTTTGGGCCAGAACGCCTGAGCGTTTTCAGTTTCTCCGATAAGAAGTGATATTTGCACCACGCCTCGAGCGATCAAATAAGCCTTGGTAGCTTTGTACAATTGACGCCCGATGCCGTTCCTTTGCATCCAAACGGCCCCGTCTAGAGTCGTTTGTTTTTTCACTCCGCCAGACCCAACCGTCATCTCAAAATTCATGAACCCGGCCGGCTCGCCCCCCAAAAATGCCGCGACGAACCCTTTTCCAGCTTCCTCGCGCCCCATCCTCGCGATATATTCCCCGCCGACTTCGTCCGCGTGTTCCGCATCGTCCGCATACTTGGCACTCACGGCGATCCCTCGCTCGACCAGCATCCGCGCAAGCTTCAAGCTTTCTGCCGGCGTCAGCTCATC
Source organism: uncultured bacterium (assembly GCA_964389345.1). Classification (GTDB taxonomy): domain Bacteria; phylum Omnitrophota; class Omnitrophia; order Omnitrophales; family Aquincolibacteriaceae; genus Aquincolibacterium. The sequence goes on from CAYMER010000272.1 coordinate 2,184, forward strand.
CGAACTCCGGATCGCAAGGTGTTGCCCGACGTCCGGATCGCGCAAATCCAAGCCCTGGACGGAGCGCGCATCGTTTTTTTCGGCACGTTTTCGTGCGGTCATGTAGAGCCACTCGCCCAGAAGAGCCTGTTTTCCCTCTCCCCTGAGTTGGTCGAAATATTCGCTGGCCGGACCCATGATATAGCGCTGACGCTCTTCTTCCGTGAAACCGGAAAAAATATATTCCGTAACAGCAGGATCCTGATAAAATTTTTCAAGACCGGAAAGAGGAATGTAATAATTCCTGCGATCGACCCTTTCAACCGTAAAACCGCCGTCCTCGAAAAACTTCCGGTACTCGCCGATGGAACGCACGTGCAACGCCACATTTCCGCCGAGCTTGACGTCGGACCGGCCGGCTTCCTTAAGTTTTCTTGCGATGCGGAGGAGAATTCGCTTTTGAACTTTTCGGATCTCGCTCTCTCCCTCGGAAAAATAAGCTGTTGTAAACGCCACAACACCCCCGAGGCCAAGAAGCCTGAATAAATTCCCAAAGACCCTGGAAGGATCATCCATGAGATGGATTGCATTCGCGATAAAGGCCTGATGAAAAGATCCGACCTGCCCCAGGGCATCCGCGACATTTTCCGCCGTACTTATGACGAACCGGACGGGAGATCCGAAAAGCGCATCCTGAGCGAGACGGAGATAGCCCGCATTGGGATCCACCGCCGTGACGTGCCCCTCGGCGCCAATCCTCTCTAGCATAAGCGCAGTCAACGCCCCCGTCCCGGCCCCAAGATCAAGCAAACGCCAACCGGGGCGCGGCCCTGCGATATCGATCAAATAAGAATTCACCTTTTGATACCACCCGGCTCCGGCGAATTCTCCATACTCAACCTTATAAGCTTTGTTCCGGGCTACGAAATCCATCGGAACCGTTGCCTCCGAGGCTTTTTCGGCAGCTGCTCCTTCCTGTTCGTCCCTCGCCTCCGAGCGGCTTGGGCTGGAAACGTTCATAGCGGTCAGGGCGTCCTGGACGTACGACTCTTCGTCTGCGGTGGGTTTGCGATCCAGAAGAAGTTTTTGCTGGATGAATACGCCGAAATCCGCGAGCAGTTCCATTTCGCCATCGAGATCCTTGCTCTGCCTTGCCAGATCGATCCTTGACCTCAGCGACTGGGACCTCTCCTGGAGGATCCTCTCACTCCATTCTCTTTCTTCGTCGGACCATTTTTTCCCTAGCACTGTTCTTTCCGCAAGAACCTCCAGGAACAGATCTTCAAGGTCTTTCAGGGCCGCGGCGTCCCCGTGGAGCTTCGCGATCCCCATCTCGTGAACCAGGATGCCGACGGCCTTGTGGATCGCCGCGATCTTGAAAGACCCATTTCTCGCCTCCTGGATCCGTCGCAAAAGGTCCTCGTGGGGTCTCGTTGGCTTGGCCGGAGATGCCAGCGGCAAAGACGAAACGGCAATAGCTATTGGAGCTTTTGCTGCGGTTTTTACAGACGAAACAAGCGCTGGTGCGGGCGTGATCTTGGAGATCGATCCCGCCGGAGCCATCGGCTTGGAAGGTTGCGAATGCGGAAGATCTGTTGCCGGAGCC
>CAYMER010000273.1:0-3325 GCA_964389345.1 uncultured bacterium
ATAGCCCGTCACGCCAAAGAATTCGGGTTTAGGCGTTTTGAAGTGGTGGATGACTCTCAAAACGGCTCGCTTATATCTATAAGGAAGATGCGTTCCGGAGAACAGGGCCCCGGATCCGTCATGCTTTTGATCAATAAAGCCATCATAAAAAAAGGCAAGTTTTTTGAGCTTGGAAGAAAACGCCCGCTTTTACTCGCAGAAGCGATTTCGGTTCGTTTGAGCCAGTTGAGGACCAGGGCTGTTGAAGAGCCAAACATAGCGGCAAAATTTCAAAAGGACGGTTATGCAAATAATGATCCTCGGGCAAGGAATATTTTTTCCTCCGAAGTGAACAGGCTGATCTATCCCAAGATCGGGCCGAGAGGCGCCGCCCTGGACGCATGGTTTATGTTTATATTCCCGCATTTTTTGTTTAAAACGATGACGGGCAATAAAGGGTGGCTCAAAAAAGAAACGGAGGATTATTTATCTACAGATTATGCGTGGATGGATGCCGCCGAGAGGCAAAAGGTGATCGCTGAGATATACCGCATTAATGAAGAATTTAACGGAAAATATAATCCGCCGGACTCAAGCCGCATCAGCCGTATGCCGCTATTTCTTATTCCTGTTATTCTGCTTGCTACCGCCGGAAACGCTTTTGCCGCGGGAAATGCGGCCCCGCTTAGCCAGGGAGCGGCTCTTCTGACCACAATCTTATTTATCTGGGGTGGGTATTTTGTCGGTTATCTCGTCGGCAAAAGTAATTTGAAGAAACTAGAACAACCGCAGCGTTATCCGATGCCGGTCGTTAAATCCAGTCTTTTCTATCTCCGCATCTCCGGTTTGATGAAGCTCATATCACTCATCGCGGGGATCGTCGCATTTTCCAGAGGCAACCTGATCATGGCGACAATATGCTCCGTGGCCCTGGGAATATCGACCACGATGTCACTCTATATCAGTAAGAAGGTCATGCGGGTAAAAATGCTTGGCATGATGATCAAGGAACCGCTTTCAGGCTTATACCAAAAAGTCTTCATACTTGAGATGCTTCGAATCAATACCATTCTTGCCGGGGAATATCCCGGAGAATTTGTGCGGAAAATAGCCGAGGATATTTATGAAAAAGAACCTTCATGGGCCCTCCGCAGATACATCCTCGATCTTATCAAATCCGATGCCGATGAGAACAGCCTCCCTTATCTTGAAAAAATGCGGGAGATCGAGTCTTCTCGTACGATTCGCGAAGATGTGATCGATGGGATCATGGCGCGCATAAAAAACGCATCCCGTTCGGAAGTCCGCGTGGATGCGGGCGCAGGGGAGCAGACGATCACGGCGGTCCAAGCGCTTGGCGAGGGGTCTTTCCGTAGCACGGTCAAGGTGCTGATCGCGGATGTTCCCGCGCCGGATATCGCCGGTGTCAAGGGCGTGCAGGTAATCAGTGAATCCGGAATGGGGAAGGACGCGGCCGCACTCGAGAAGGTTATTAAAGCCGAGCATCCGGAAGTCGTCATAATCCGTTCCGACACCGTAGCATTCAAGAATGCGGTATTCCTCAAGATGGCCTACGAAAACGGCGTGCGCGTCATTGTCCGCGCGGGCGTCGCCGTGGACAATGTGGACCTTAAAGCTGCCAAGGACGCCGGTATTTCGGTCGTCGTCACGCACGGGAGCGCGGTCTCAGTTGCAAACCTCACGCTTTATCTATTGCTCGCAGCCTTGCGCCGTATGCATCCCGAAATCGAGACAGGTCCGGGTGCACTTTCTTTTGTCCGGGAAATTCCGGGTATCGAAACTATCCTGAGCCAAACGCTCGACGTCCCGGTCTCGCAGTACCGCGATGCAATCCCGGTTTCGACAAAGAAAGGCCGCGGAGAAGTCTCTCCCGCGCTTGTCGAAGAGATCTTCGGGGACCGTGATCCGGTGGTGTTCGTCCCGCTTTTTTACGGGCTTGCGGATTTTGAAACGCTTGGCTTTATCGGCCTTGGTCCGATCGCAGAACTGACGATCCAAAAGCTCGACGCGCTCGCCAAGGCGCTTGGCGTGTCCATTCCCATGATGGCAAAAACCCGCCACGCATTCCGTGAGACCAACGGGACGGTCCGTCCGCTCAAGCCGGAAGACAATGACATGTTCTGGCAAAAAGTTACGATCCTGTCGATCCACGCGTCGCCCGAGAAAGGCGAGCCGGCCATTATCACGCTGAAAGATATCCAAAATGCGCCCAACTTAAGCGTGATCATCAATACCGCGCGTTCTGCCTCGATCACGCAGGAAGCGCTTCAATATGCTTTAGATCGCGGAATCTTGGTTCTTGGGGATGTGGACCTGGCGAAGGACGGAAAGACCCTTTCCGAGGTCGCTCCCTTTTTGAATCATCCCAACGCTCTCCTTATCAATCACACCGGCGCAAGCACCGCGCGCTCTCTCAAAGACGTTGAAGCCAACGCGATCCCGGTGATCGGCGCGGTCGCGGACCTTCTTTCAGATCGCGAAAACTCTTATCCACTCATTGTCCGCAATGGCGTTATGCCCACGGCCGCTGTTCGCTCGGAAGTGCGGGTGAGTTGGGATCTCATGGAAAAAATGAGGCAACAGTTAAACATTATAGAAAAAGCGGCGACGTCCCAAGACGTTTCTGACGAAGATGTGATTCGGGCGACCGGAGTGCTGGGGGATTTGGTTTTCAAAACCGGTTTTACGGGGAGTCCGGATAACGTGACCGCGGCACTGAACGCTTTGATTAATTCGAAACGTTCCATGCAGGTTCGCAAGTCGGCACAATTGGCTAAAGAAGAGGTCGCTTTTTTCAGCGGGACGCCGCAATTTGTTCGTGATCTTCTCGCCCATCTTAACGAGCATAAACTTATGATTGGGGTTGATACCTCTTTTACGGGGTTTATCACGGTGCAAGGCGATTATGACGCGATACGGGCGTTGAACGGACAATTCGGATTGGACAATAACGTGAGTCAGCCGGACGGCGGATTCAGACCACGCAATCTTACCTATTTTTCCGACAGGTCAGGGAACGTTAAAAACTGGCTTAAACAGTATTCGCGTTTGGTCAATCAAAGAAACGAGATGCAAGCCCAGAGCGCTGTAAAAAAACAAGCCGGCCGCTCGGAAGCGCGCTCCATATCGATCTCCGAACGGTTCCGGGAATACGCCGGGCAGATCGCCCAAGAGACAGGCCTTGATCTTGGCATGGATTTCCTGTCGATGCTCGAGCCGATGGGGGAAACCCGCGCGCTGGTGAACAAAACAAGACAAGGAAGCACGACCACTCTTCATTTTGAATATTTCGAAGCCGACGGAAAAGCATGGCCGGTGGACCGGG
>CAYMER010000274.1:0-15989 GCA_964389345.1 uncultured bacterium
AAATATTTCACGAAGACGGTCTTTGCCCCGTCACCGGCTGGCAAAGTGAACGTCTTGGAAGTCGCGTAAACCGCGGGCGCCGTCCAGTTCGTACCGTCCGTTGAAAAGCTCATCTGGGAAATACCGCTGCCGCCGTCCGTCCCCGAAAGATTCAAGGTCACCGTCTGCGATGCGGCATAAGCCGCTCCGGAATTGATATTGATCGAACCGGCCGGCTTCACTGTGTCCAAAGTCACGGTCACCGAGACTGCCGAGGACCACTTGCCGGCCTTGTCCTGGAATTTCACATAAACCTTTTTGGTCCCGTCTCCGGTCGCAAACGTCCACGCTTTTGTCGTCGCATAATTTTCAGCGGCGGTCCACGTCGTACCGTTCGTCGAAAAACTCATTTGGCTAAGTCCCGAGCCCGCATCGGTTGCGGAAAGATCGAGCGTCACCGCCGTCTGATTGATGTAGGTGGCCCCGCCGTTCACCTTGACCGTCCCCACAGGCGCCACCGTATCCAGAATGATGGATTTCGAATAAACAGCGCTCACGTTCCCGGCCTTGTCGTAATATTTCACATAAACGGTCTTGCCACCGTCGCCCGAACGAAGCGTGCAGGTCTTCGTGGCCGCGTAAGTTCCCGCCGTGGTCCACGTTGTACCGTTCGTCGAAAAACTCATCGTCGAGATTCCGCTTCCGGCATCCGCACCCGAAAGGTTCAGGGTCACGGTCGCGGAAGAGGCATAAACCGCACCCGAGTTGATATTGATCGCGCCTGCCGGCGGGGTCATGTCGAGCAGAATCGACTTGGAATAAACCACGCTCGTGTTCCCGGCCTTATCGTAATATTTCACGTAGACGGTCTTGGTACCGTCGCCCGCTGGCAAAGTGAGCGTCTTGGAAGTCGCGTAAGTGGCTGGCGCCGTCCAGTTCGTCCCATCCGTGGAAAAACTCATTGTCGAGATCCCGCTGCCGCTGTCCGTTCCGGAAAGGTTCAAAGTAACCGTCTGCGACGCGGTGTAGAGCGCGCTTGAATTGATATTGATCGAACCGGCTGGCTTCACCGTATCTGCCAGAACGGAAAAAGCATAGGTCGCTTTTTTGCCGGACGCATTCACCCAAGTACGCGTGACCGTGTTATTCCCCTCCTTGAGAAGAAGTGCCTCCTGAAAAGAAACGCCATTGAGGGTATAAATCAATTGATAATTGAGTGCATTAGTGACCGTGGGCGAAGTTTGAACGACAGAGGCAGTGCCGGTGAAAACGGGCGTATCCGAGAACCTGAGATCCCTTATTTCAAAATCGTTAGTCGGATTTGAAAAGGCGATAAAGTTGACCGGAACAGCATCTTTCGGAAAAAGGAACTGCAAGGTATGCCAACCGGTTCCCTGAAGCGAGACAGTTTGTCGAAGGATATAAGAGGAACCATTCTTAATTTCAAAAATGAAGGAATTGGTACCGCTAGCAATGCTTCGCGCCTCCAAGGTGACATAATCGTAATCATTGCCGTTAAACGCCGGAGCCACAGCCCCCCCCACCCAACTGTACGAGGCAACCTTATGGTAGGTATAGATCCCCGGAGAAGTCTGGCTCACCGTAATCCCATTTCCCTGAAGCTGACCGAAATTATAACGCCAGGCATAAAGGTCCTCGGAATCCGGCGTCGGCTGCTGAATTTCCTCTAACACGATCGACTTTGAATAAACAGCGCTGGCATTCCCCGCCAGATCGTAATATTTCACGTAAACGCTTTTTGTGCCATCGCCGGCCGGCAAAGTAAAAGTCTTCGAAGCCGCATAAGCTTCCGGGGTTGTCCAGTTTGAACTGTCCGTGGAAAAACTCATCATCGAGATCCCGCTCCCGGAATCTACGCCGGAAAGGTTCAGGGTCACGGAAGTGGAAGAGGCATAAGCCGCGCCGGAGTTGATGTTGATCGAACCGGAGGGCGGGGTCGCGTCGAGCTGGATCGACTTTGAATAAACCGCGCTCACGTTCCCCGCCGCGTCGTAATACTTCACAAGGACCGTTTTATTGCCGTCGGCGGCCGGAAGTATCAATGACTTCGAAATCGCATAGGTCTCCGGGGTCGTCCAGTTCGAACCGTCAGTGGAAAAACTCATCGCGAAGATCCCGCTACTACCGTCCGCTCCGGAGAGGTTTAATATCACCGTCCGCGACGTGGCGTACATGGCTCCCGAATTGATATTGATCGAACCCGTAGGCGCGACGGTATCCCGCAGGATCGTCAGGATTTTCGCTGCGCTCACGAGACCGCTCGCGTTCTTGGCCGTGATGTTGACCTGGTTATTTCCTTCCACCGGCAAACTCACAGCTGCCGTCCATGTCGTTGCGCTATTTGAAGCAACGACCTGTGCGCCATTGATCCAAATAGAAGTATTGGCTTCTTTGTTCCCCGATAAGGTAAGGGTGGTCTGATTCGTCGCAACAGGCACGCTTGACGTCACGACCGGCCGGGCCGGAGGAATTACGTTGGGATCCGTGTCGTAATAAACTCTAAGCCTCAAATTGGCCAGCTGCATCAACGGAAGATTAGCCGCCGCCGCTTTGAAAACGATCCCGCTCCAGGTGGTCCCCAACCCAAGATCATTGCGCAACAGGTCGGTGATGTTAAAACGAAGATCTTGCGGCGTGGAATTCAGCTGAAGGTGGCTGACGGTCTGAAGCGACGTCATACCGACGTTGAAATCATCCTGGGCAGAAGAAAAAATCCCGTCCTCCAGCGCCTGCATGGAATTAATTGAAAAATCATACCCTTGAAAAACCTCCCCGCTGCCCGAAACTGTCGCCAGAAGCTCGACGCGCGCAATTTGGGCGGGATCGAACCCCAGCTGATACCAGCGCGAAAGATCGAATTCCACGAGTGCGCGGTCCTCGTAAGTATGGCCGTAGGATTGCGAGGGAGGCTGCCACGCCGTGTAAGAACGGCTGAGTTGAAGCAATGGCCCGTAGTTATAGGCGCCGCTTGTAATGGGATAGTACTGGATGATCGTTGTCCCCGACGAGGGATCCCAATAGCTGTGTGTGAAGGTGCTAATATCCTGCGTCCAATGCGTCGTTTGTGCCGGAGCGTATTGGTCCGCAATATCCAGTTGAGCGTAGAGGCTAAGATCCATGACCTGGAATTGAGCCGATTGAGATGTTACCTCGCCGCCCAAGGTTGTTTCAACGGTCAGCGTATGAGATCCTGCTGTCAGGGACCTTCCGGCTGTGACCGCCGAGGTGGTAGCGTCCGGGATCAGCGCCCCATCAAGAAACCAGCGATAAGCATCGACCGGGTGATCTGGCAACGCCGTAACGGTCATATCTGTTCCATACGGAAGTTCCGCTTCCACGCCGGAAAAACTGATTTCCACAGGAGGAACCTGATCGAAATAGAGGCCGACCGAATCGACGTAGGCCTCACGGGCCCAACCGCCGCTATAAACATCCACTTCCGTCACCTTATCACCGGCGACGAGCCCAAGCTCCTGCGCCGTAAAAGCCCGGGTGACCCATTGATTTTGAGAAACGAGAACAAAATTAAGATTGCTCGCAGAATTCGCATCGTTGGTATAATTTAAATATCTCGTCGCCTGGTACGTTGAGCTGTCGGCCCTCAGGACATTGACCTTAAAAATAACGGGCGCTTCAATCCCGTACGAACCGTCCCCGGTGAGCGTCGCTGACACGATCTTGAAAGTAATATCGAACAGGCTGAACCTGTCAAGCTCAATGGGCGTGCTATAGGTCTGCTTCATGCCACGGCCATTACGTGAAAGAGACATATCCATGACCCCGGATCTTCCGTCATAAGTTGAAAGATAGCCCGGAACACTTTCCGTGGTAGTCCAGAATTGACTCCATCCGTCGGGCAGGCTGTTACCGGATGTTTTCTGAGAAAAATCACCGTTGACGATGACGGATACCGGCGGAGTTACTTCTAAGCTTGCGGAAGAATTCGTATCCGTCAGAGACAAAGGATTGGAATTCTGGATCGCGACGCCTGAAGGAAGTTCTGGCGCCGGAGGCACGACCGCAGACGTTTCGAGCGCCGCCGGATCATAGCTGACAACTGGTACAAATTGTTGGCGGTCATCGCGCGTGAGTTCGTTCACGCTTGCAAAGGCGGTGGCTATAGGGATCCCGCTAAAAATAAAGCAAGCGACCGTTAAAATCGCAGTCGCTTTACAGGAAAATCTCTTTATCAAAAAGAAACACTTCATGGGATATATTTTCGGCGCCTTTCCTCTTCAGGGATGTGATGGGCGAAGTCTACCATCTCATCTGAAAAATGGCAAATCGGCCTTCTGTGACGAGTTAATAGCAAATAGCCCCTTTGTTCGAATGATCAGCATTGCTATAAATTGCTATGAGTTAATTATTGCATCTCACTAACTTTTTTAGGTCATTTACAAAGGAATGGCGAGAGGGTCACGGATGATGGCGCGACGCTTTAATTCGAAAAAACATTTCGCGCAGCAGAGCACATCCGACGCGGCGTTGTGCTGATCCTCAAAATCCAATTCGAAGAGCTTAATGTGAAGCTCGGAGAGTTTTGGCCATTTGTCTCCATACGGACCCGGGATCTTGCAATACGCTGTAGAGGTTTTCATGGTGCAGATTTTCTTTACCGTTAGCAACGGATCCGGCATGCTCTGGCGAAGCAGTTCTACGCGGACCATTTTTTCGTCGAAATCAAGATTATGAGCAACTAGACGCGTGACCCCTCGGACCGCCTCGGAGAATTCTTTCAAAACCTCCGCGACCGGCCGCCCCTCTTTCAGTGCCTTTTCGGTGCTAATTCCGTGGATCGCTGTTGCGCTTTCAGGAATGACGAAGCCTTCGGGTCGAATGATGTGGTCGTGAAATTCGGTCTGCGTCCCGCCGTCATCAAAAAGCGCCCAGGCGATCTGGACGATATGCGGCCAGTTCCCGAGATCCGTTACCGGCGCCTTCCAGCTTTTCGGAAGTCCTGTCGTTTCCGTGTCAAAAAAAAGATACATCGTCACCCCTTTAAAGGAACACATTCCCCTGCGCGAACATAATAGATCTCAGGAGCGTTCCCATCGCGCGCCTGCTTTTCTTTTTCAAGCCAGACACGCAGTCTTTCTTGCTGGATTTCATTGGCCCGATCAAGGATGGGATGAAGGCTAAGGTCATGCAGAAGATAGATCGCATTCGTTTCTTTGCCACTTTCGTGCAAAAGCTTTTTAAGGAGCAGATCGAGTTGATCGCCCGCTGAGTTTTTATTCTTTGCACCCGAGCCCATCAATGCAGCCCTGACGCTGTCGACGGTCACCTCCGGAGAAGTGGATGCCTGCTTGAAGAATTCCACGTGGGTCTTCACTTCGATCTTTCCCCACTCGGCGGGAGCGCGGTAATGAAGGAGAGCAAAAAGCTGCCCATAACGGATGAGCGTCTTTTGGTCCGGGCCAAGCCCCCTCGCATAATTCGTGATGAGCTGGCTGAGAGCTTTTGGATCAAAATTCCGGATGCCAGCCTGAATATCCACAGAAAGCACATCGAAACCGAAAAATCCCCGCATATTGTTTTCCGCGAGACGCATTGTATGCTCCAGAACATCCTGGAATGATTGCCAGGCCATCTTTTCATCCTTAGAAATGATCGAAACAAGATAAAGCGGACGCGCACCCGTTTCTTCGGTCACTTCAAATTGAAGGATCTTTGGGGTACGTTCTCTTTGATAGGAGATCGCCTTCCAAGAGGGAAATCCGGAAAAAAGCTGCGCTTGCAGAAGGTCTTTCATAGGATCATTTCCCGGCGATGAATTCGAGCACGACATCGGCTTGCTTGGCCGCGGCAACGTTGACCCGTGGTGACAATGCTGAAGCTTTTTCGATATCCGAAGTAAGATCGCCGATCAAAATGAGATTTTTTTTAAGGCGGTGAATCCTGATATTATCGCTCAAACCATATCCCCCGAGTCCGGAAGCGGAGACGATCAACTTCCCTGTCGGAAGCATGCCAGACACGAGCATCTGCTTCGTTTCAGCCCGATCCAAACACTCTACAACCACATCGCAATCACGGAATACTTCCAGGATATTGGCCGGTTCCAGTTTCACGGGTAGCATTTGAAGCTCAAGCCCGGGATTGATCCTGAGAAGATTTGTTTTGAGAGCTTCGACCTTCTTCATGCCAACCTGGTCTTCGAAATAGAATTGCCGGTCCAGATTCGTGGCATCCACCGCGTCAAAATCCGCGATGGTAAAATGTTTGAAACCGACCCTCACAAGATTGACGGCACAGTTCGAGCCGAGGCCCCCCGCCCCCGCGATCCCGATCCGCGCCTTCTCGATCTTCGCGAGTTTTGTTTCGCCGAGCTTTTTGATAAGGTCTTGCCGGAATGCATCCATCATCAAATTTGCATCCAGTCTTTTAAAACCGGCTGATAGCCCTTGGCTGTAAGCATTGTTTTCATCTCTTCTACGTCCCGTTCGTCCGAGATCTCGAACTGAGGCGTGTTCTCTTCTTCCGCCCCGACTTTTATTTTCTTTTGATCAAGGGCAGTCGGGACGGCCCCAATTTCAACCCCGTTGAAATTGACAGGTATTGGGACCGGCGATGCGATCGTATGGCCACCGACGCGCGTCGTGGAACCCGCCGACATGCGCGTGATCCCGAGCGGTAAAAGATTCTCTCTCAGAGTGGCGCTTTCCCTCGTTGAAAGGGCAATCCCTAGCCTTGGCAGGAAAAGCCTAAGGGCCAGAATAATTTGTGCAATGTTCTTGTCACTCACTTCTGTTATTTCTCTGAAATTTCCGGCGTGCGGCCTCAGACGCGGAAGCGAAGCCCCGATCTCGACTTCCCCGTAACAATCCTGCAGGTACTGCGCGTGAAGTCCCATCAGGAGAACCTCTTTTCTCCAATCGGCGAGCCCCAGAAGCGCCCCGACATTAACACTTCGCATCCCGTTTCGCGCGGCACGTTCCGGAGCATCGAGCCGGAACCGGAAATCCTTTTTCGGGCCCACTTTATGCACCCGGTCATAGACCGTTTCTTCGTAAGTTTCCTGATAGATCGTGAGCCCGTCAACGCCCGAGCGCGCGAGCTCTGCGTATTCTTCATCGGTTAGCGCGTAAATTTCAACGGAGATCGAACTGAAATATTTTTTCAGCACCGAAAGACATTCCTTGATGTACGAAAGCGAGCTTCGTGTTTTGGCATCTCCCGTCAGGATAAGAAGATGCTCGATCCCCGTCGAAGCAATGAAGGCGGCCTCTTTTTCAACCTCATCCAGCGTCAGCGTCCTGCGGGACATTCTGTTTTTCGCGTTAAACCCGCAATAAGAACACTCATTCTCGCAGAAATTCGAAAGATACATGGGCGTATAAAGCTGGATCGTCCGGCCGAAATGCTGGAGGGTCAGCGCGTGCGCCTTTTGCGCCATCGGCTCCAGAAATCCTTCTGCCTCCGGAGAAAGGAGCGCTAAAAACCTATCGGGATCTTGGGCGCCGGAATGGATCGAGCGTTCAACTTCTTGCGGGGAACGTTCGCGAAAGATCTTCTCGAACGGAAGGTCCTTATATTTCAGAAGAATGTCGTAGTAGCTCATTCAGAGCGCGTTTCGTCCCGGAGAAAACCGGTCAAGGGCGAGGAGGCGCTGGCCTCGCTCGCTGAAGAGGCAAGCCCTGCGAGATACGCCGCGCGGCCTGCGCGCACGGCATCGCTGAAGGCCCCCGCCATCGCCGCAGGGTCCCGCGCGATCGCGATCGCCGTATTTACAAGCACCGCAGCGCAACCCATCTCCATGCATTCACAGGCGTCCGAAGGACTGCCCAGGCCCGCATCCACGATCACAGGCACCTTGATCTCACGCACCAGGATCTCCACAAGCTCCCGTGTCTTGACGCCGCGATTACTACCAATGGGAGAGCCGAGAGGCATGACCGCCGCCGCACCCGCGTCCGCCATACGCTTGGCCATGGAAAGGTCCGGGCTCATATAAGGAAGCACGATGAATCCCTCTTTGGCGAGGATCTCCACAGCTTTAAGCGTTTCCAGATTATCCGGTAAAAGATATTTATTGTCCTGCACCACCTCGATCTTGATCCAGTTGCCATTACCGCTTGCCTTGGCGAGACGTGCAATGCGCACGGCCTCGTCCGCGTTCCTCGCCCCGGAGGTGTTGGCCATCAGAATGCAGGACTTCGGGATATATTCCAGAATATTATCGGCCTTGGAACCGGTGTCGACACGCCGGAGCGCAACAGTCACGATATCGGGCCGGGCGGCTTCAAGGACCTTTTTCATCAGCGGGTAACCTGAGAATTTCCCGGTCCCGATTAAAAGGCGGTTCCCGATCTGACGGCCGCCGAGCATAAGAAGATCTTCCATGTTCATCCGCCTCCAACGAAACTGACGATCTCGATCATGTCCTGGTCCTTGAGCGTAATCTTAGGCCAGTCTTCTTTGGAAATAATACTGAAGTTGTGTTCGACCACGATCTTCTCAGGATGCAATCCCTTGGCTGCAACAAGCGCATCAAGACTCAAGGGCTTTTCGATCGATTCCTGCTTACCGTTTAGGGTGAGGATCATAAGCTCTTTTCCTTATTCCGTGGAATCCCGGTCGTTATTTTAAAAGAAACCGCATCCCGTTTCCATCGATTAGATCTTTAATTTCGAAAAGTTGACGCGCACATCCTCGGCGGAAGCATGGAGCGACTTCCGCTCCCCGTCGCTTATCGGGATCTCGAGGATTTTCCTCACGCCCTTGCGCCCAAGTTCCGCCGGCACGCCGCAATAAACATCGCTTAATCCGTACTGCCCCTTTAAATAAACGCAGGCCGGAATAACTTCTCCGGTATCCTGGAGGATCGCACGGACCATCTTCACAGCAGAAGAAGACGGCGCATAATAAGCGCTTCCGGTCTTGAGAAGCTTCACGATCTCAGCTCCGCCGTCACGCGTTCTTTGATTGATCGCTTCGATCGACGCGGTGTCGAGAAGTTTGATGAGTGGCTTGCCTTTGACTTTAGTCAGTTCCGGCACCGGGACCATTTGATCGCCGTGCCCGCCAAGCACCGTCGCCTTAACCTCGGACGGTTTGCAGCCAAGTTTTTCCGCGATAAAATAAGCATACCTTGAAGAATCAAGTTCGCCGGCCATCCCGATCACCCGTTCGAACGGAAATCTAGACTTTTTTTGAGCAAGCCAGGTCATCACATCAAGCGGATTTGTGACCATGACAATAATCGCCTTTGGGGAATAGGGAGCGCATTCCGTCACAATCCCACCGACGATCTCGGCGTTCTTAAAAAGCAGGTCGTCCCGGCTCATGCCGGGTTTGCGCGCAAGTCCCGCCGTAATCACGATCACGTCGGAGTCGGCCGTATCCTGATAACGGTTCGAGCCGGTGATCTTCGAGGAGAATCTTTCGACAGACGCGGACTCCATCATATCCAAGGCCTTGCCTTGCGGAAGTCCTTCCACAATATCGATAAGAACAACGTCCGCGAGGTCTTTTTCAACAATACGCTGGGCGGCGGTCGCGCCGACAAAACCTGCTCCGACTACGGTTACTTTGAAGTTTGGCATACGACAATCCTCCCTTAATAATTGAAAAGGTCTCGATGTGCGAATTTTTGTTCTGGAAACGCATTATGTAAGGCATCCAGGATCTTGGTCTTGGCTTTGGACGTCAAGCGCCTCCCCTTACGCGCCTTTTGAACTACTTTATGTGAAAGCTGTTCGGTCGAGGCCGCGACAAGCACATGGTTCGTAAGACCATGCTTTGTCATCAGGGCATCCAGGGGCTGAACCCCAAGATCGTTCGTCTCCTTCACATTATCTTTCATTGCAATTTACTTACTGCCGCGAGCAAGTCTTTCGTCGCAGGATATTTCTTGAGCTGTTCGATCAGCGCGCTGATCGCTTCGATCGGTTTAAGTCCGGCCAAGGCGCGGCGTATCCGACGTGCCGGTTCCAGTTCTTCCGGCGTAAAAAGAAGTTCCTCTTTACGCGTCCCGCTTTTTGAAATATCCACCGCCGGATAGATGCGTTGATTCGAAATCTCTCGCGACAGAAAGATCTCCATATTCCCGGTGCCTTTGAACTCTTCAAAGATGAGCTGGTCCATACGGCTTCCGGTATCGACCAAGATCGTCGCGAGGATCGTCAGCGACCCTCCGTGTTCGATCTTACGCGCCGATCCATAGATGCGCCGCGGCACTTCCATGGAACGCGCATCCACACCTCCGGAAAGTGTCCGGCCGCTGGAACGTTGCTCCGCGTTATGCACGCGTGCTAGGCGGGTCAAGGAATCGACCAGGATCATGACGTTCGCACCGGCCGCGACCTCACGGTACACTTGCTGCATAAGTTCCCGTGCCGTTTCGATATGATGGTCGTAGGGCTGATCGGACGAGGACCATCGGACCTCAGCCGTCACGCTGCGACGAAAATCCGTGACCTCCTCGGGCCTTTCATCGATCAAGAGGCAATAAAGTTTTATCTCCGGCCGGCTTTTCGCCACAGCTTGACAGAGATGCTTTAGAAAAGTCGTTTTCCCGGAGCCGGGAGGCGCCACGATCAAACCACGTTGCCCCATCCCGATCGGAGTGATGAGATCCATCACGCGCATCGTAAGTTCCTCGGAACCATCCTCAAGCCGGATGCGCGGCGAGGGATCGATGGCCGTACTGGCAAAAAATTTCTGCTCGTCTTCGGCAACCACCCGTCGCGCATCCGCGTGCGGCGGCCTGTAAGAAGGACGCTGAGGGGCTTGACCCAGCCTGTCACGACTTGAATGACGCTCCCCACCCAAACCTTTCATTTCTTTTCCAGAATGGTGGTTTGGGCGGCCCCAATCTCCGCTTCGCTTCGATTGATTGGTATTGGGACCGCGAGGTCCACGGGTTCCTCTCTGATCAAAATTTCTCATGTTTGAAGTTTTCCAATTTTTTTCTCCAAAGAACTCCATTCCGCTTCGGCGGCTTCGATCTGGATCTGAAGTTCTTTCAAACGCACATTGCGGTCTTTTGAAAAATGAAGCGGGTTTTTCGCGATCTCTTCCAGGACTTTGTTCCGTTCCTCGGTAAAATGGCGCGCCCGGCCCTCGGCTTTTTCCATCTGCTTCCGAAACTTGGTGAGCTCGGCTTTGTGCTCATTCTTTTTTGGCTGCTGTATCTCCGCAGAGGCTCCGGAAGCAACGTTCTGGGAAGAGACTGACGCAGTCGCTTCGTCGTTATCTTCTTCCTCTCCCCGGGCCACCTGCTCCAGATGATAGACATAATCTTCATAGCTCCCGGGATAATGAAGGATGCGGCCTTTCTTTATCTCGAGAATGCTTGAAGCCAGAAGATTCACAAAGGTCCGATCATGACTGATAAAAACCACCGTACCTGAGAATGTCTTGAGCGCACTCCCCAGGGCTTCCACGGTTTCAAAATCCAGATGGTTTGTCGGTTCGTCGAGAAGCAGGACATGACTCTTGGAAAGAAGGATCCCCGCCAAAACAAGCCTCGCCCGTTCGCCGCCGCTTAAGACCTTTACCTTCTTTTCGACATCATCCCCTTTAAAAAGAAAGCATCCGGCCATATTGAGCACGTCCTGACGATTCACGCCGTCAGCACTCTCGCGTAAGAGATAAGCGTACACATCATCTTCCGGATCAAGCACCGTAAAAACATGCTGGGCATAATACGCAACTTTAAGCCCAGTTCCCCAGCGAAAAACGCCTCCTTTGGGTGAGAGATCCCCCGCAAGAGTTCTAAGGAACGTTGTTTTTCCTTCCCCGTTATTGCCGAGGACCGCAACGTGTTTTCCACGGTCGATCTCGACTTGAATGTCCCGCGCGATGTCCTTATCAGGATAACCGATCACCAGATCTTCGCAGGTCACCGCAACCCCCGCTTTCGGCTCCACAGGCGGTATATGAATCTTGACCGTACTCATCGGATGCGCAATCTCGATCGTCTTGAGTTTCGAGAGCTGTTTCATCTTCGATTGTGCGCGCGTCGCCGTGGAGGCCTTAGCTTTGAACCGGTCAATGAAGGTCTGGAGCTGCTCGCGTTTCTTATCGAGACCGCGATTATAAGCCTGCTTTTGCGCGAATTGCTCTTCCTTGAACTCGAAATAATCTTCGATGTCCCCGGGAAAAAGAGCAAGCTCTCCGTTCTCGACCTCAAGGGTGTGGTCACAGGTTCGCTTCAGGAATTCCCGGTCGTGGGAGACGACCAGATACCCGCCCCGGAAATTGAGCAGAAAGTTCTCCAGAAGGATCAAGGTGCTTAAGTCTAAATAATTGCTCGGTTCGTCAAGGATCAGAAAATTGGGATCGCCCAAGAGCATCGCCGCGAGCTTCACGCGCGTCTGGAAACCTCCTGGGAGGTTACGCACGGATTCTTCGAGAATTTCATTTTTGAGTTGAAACCGCGAAGCGATCTGTCCGCATTCCCAATGCTCGCTTCGCGTGGTACGCATCAAAAAATCCACCACCCGTTCTCCGGGCTTGAACGTGTCATGCTGTTCAAGATAGGAGAGACGTAGCGCCGCGTTGCGCGTAATGGTGCCGCTGTCGGCCGATTCGTGCCCGGTGATAATGCGGCAAAGCGTGGATTTCCCGGCTCCATTGCGACCGATCATACCGATCTTCTGGTCATCGCCAAAAGATGCGGTCGCGGCATCCAGGATCGTCACCGCGCCATAGGCCTTGTGAAGCTCGCTCACTTGCAAAAGAACCGTCATTTTCTAAAATTTCTTTTCTTAATGGTTGATAATGACCGCCCCAATTTCACTTCGTTAAAATCGACAGGTGTTGGGGCCGTCATATTTTTTCGTTGCTTTTTAAATGAAGGGCATTAAATCCGATTAGGCGCGTGAAGCGATGATCTTCGACGCAGCGTCCGGCGTGATGTCACTATGTTCGCCGAAAACGGAGTCCCGCTCCGCGAAGCGTTCGCGCACTTTGCGGGCGGCCTCCTTGGCGTCGATCTTGTAGTCACCAAAGCGCGTAGGCATTTTCATGGAATGAAAAAATGCTTCCGTCTTCACGATGGCTTCTTTTGCGGTCTTGACGTTCCAGACACGGCGGCCGTATTGCTCCAGTTTTTTCTTTTTTGCCGTCAGTTTGTACTGCCAAACGCCCGGGAGTACGATTGCCAGGGTCTCTGCATGATCGAGTCCATAAAAAGCCGTGAGCTCATGCGCGATCATGTGAGTCGACCAATCCTGCGGCACGCCGCAACCGATCAAGGTGTTCAGAGCAAGCGTCGCGCTCCACATAAACGTCGCACGGGCTTCGTAATCCTTAGGTTTCTTCAAGGCCGCAGGCGCCACTTCGATCAGGGTCTTAAAGAGCGATTCCGCCATCCGGTCTTGGAGCGGCACATGGGCCGGATACGTCATGTACTGCTCCATCACATGAACGAACGCATCCACGATCCCGTTACGCACCTGCTTCGCCGGAAGCGAAAATGTCGTTTCCGGATCGAGCACTGAAAAAACCGGAAAAACATGCGGAGAGTAAAAATGCAGTTTTTCCTGCGTTGTTTTTCGGGAGATCACGGAGTTCCCATTCGCTTCGGAGCCCGTCGCAGGAAGCGTCAAAACGGTTCCGACCGGAAGCGCCGCTTTGACATTGGCGCCATGTTCGCGAAGAATGGCCCATAAATCCTGGCCGGAAAAACACGCCGCGGCTGCGATAAATTTTGCGGCATCGAGAACTGATCCACCGCCCACGGCGAGAATGAAACCGATCTTCTCCTTTTTAACAACTTCGATGGCTTTAAGACAGGTCTCAAAGAGCGGGTTTGCTTCAATCCCTCCAAACTCGATGACTTTATGCCCTTTAAGCACGGCTTTGACCTGCTCATAAACGCCATTCGCTTTGATCGATCCGCCTCCATAGAGGCAGAGCGTGGCCTGATTCTTGGGGACACGGCTCGCGATCTCGCGGATCATGCCCTTCCCGAAGAGGATCTCCGTAGGGTTCTTATAGATGAAGTTTTGCATGTTCTTTCAGTTCAACGCACAACGCGCAACGATGGATTCTTACGTTGTGCGTTGACCGTTGCGCGTTGCCCGATCAGTACTTGTAATGTTCGGACTTGTAGGGGCCGTCGAAAGGAATGTCAAGATACTCGGACTGCTTTTTCGTGAGTCGGGTGAGCCGGGCGCCGAGTTTGTCGAGGTGCAGCCGCGCCACTTCTTCATCGAGCCTCTTTTCCAGGCGATAAACACCGGGCTTCCTGGGATTCATCACCAGATCGATCTGCGCGAGCGTCTGATTCGTGAAAGAATTCGACATCACAAAGCTTGGGTGGCCTGTGGCACAACCCAAGTTCACGAGACGGCCTTCCGCGAGTAGGATGATCGAATGCCCGTCCGGAAAAATATATTTATCGACCTGCGGCTTGATATTGATCCGTTTCATGCCGGGCCATTTCTGAAGTTGGACGACTTGGATCTCGTTGTCAAAATGCCCGATGTTGCAAACAATGGACTCGTCTTTCATCTTGGACATGTGTTCGGCGGTGATAACGTCCACATTCCCCGTCGTGGTCACATAAATATCCCCGATATTAAGCACGTCCTCAAGGCGCGCGACCTGGAAGCCGGCCATGGTCGCCTGAAGCGCACAGATCGGATCGATTTCGGTCACGATCACGCGAGCGCCGAAACCGTGCATTGCTTGCGCGCTGCCTTTGCCTACGTCTCCGTAGCCCAACACCACGGCCACCTTGCCCGCGATCATCACATCCGTCGCGCGCTTGATGCCATCCGCTAAAGACTCGCGGCAGCCGTAGAGATTATCGAACTTCGATTTGGTCACGGAATCATTCACGTTAATAGCCGGAATCAAAAGTTTCCCCTGTTCCTGCATTTTGTAGAGACGATGAACGCCGGTCGTCGTTTCTTCGGAAACGCCTTCCCATTCTTTGACCACCCCGTGCCATTTCTTGGGTTCGTCTTTCAAGAGCTTCTTGAGAAGTTTGAAAAGCTCGATCTCATCCTGAGTATCGACCTTTTTGTCGAGCCTCTTGGGATTCTTCTCTGCGTCATAACCCAAATGGATCATGAGCGTCGCATCCCCGCCGTCATCGACGATCAAGTTCGGCCCCTTGCCGCCCGGGAAATTGAGCGCCTGAAGCGTGCACCACCAATATTCCTCCAGCGTCTCCCCTTTCCACGCAAACACGGGGATACCTTTCACGGCCAGAGCCGCCGCGGCATGATCTTGCGTGGAGAAAATGTTGCAGGAGCACCAACGCACGTCCGCCCCAAGTTCGATCAAGGTTTCGATCAGAACCGCGGTCTGGATCGTCATATGAAGACTGCCCATGATCCGCTTCCCTTTGAGAGGTTTCTGGGGTCCGTACTTCTTGCGGGTCGCCATGAGCCCCGGCATTTCTTTCTCGGCCATGTCGATCTCTTTGCGGCCCCAATCGGCGAGCGAAAGATCCGCGATCTTGAAATCCCGGATCTTTTTCACAGCGGAACGTTCCTTCAATGCTTTCGTCATGGTTTCCTCTTCATTTTAAAGGGGGATCGCAGGCTTAAAAGACTCAATAGGCCTAAAATGCTTACGAAGCTAAAGAAAAATCAACGCTACGGGTTCACAATCTCTTTAACTTTTTCAGCTTTTCTAAAGTTAAACTGCACAAACGACTTTTCTACAACCACAGTTATCCTTGAGCTTCAGCGCTTTCCGGAGCAACTCGACTGCGTTCGTTTTTTCCCACGTAAAACCGGCTTCCGAGCGGCCAAAATGCCCGTACGCGGCGGTCTTATTGTAGATGGGGCGGCGAAGATCGAGCGTTTTGATGATCCCGCGAGGGGTAAAATCGAACACCTTCGAAACAGCATTCGTAATCGCTTCCTCGTCAACTTTGTTCGTGCCGAAAGTGTCCACGCGGATCGAAACGGGTTGCGCGACGCCGATCGCATAAGAAACTTGAATCTCGCAACTGCCCGCGAGACCTGCAGCCACAATGTTCTTCGCGACATAACGCGCGAAATAAGCTGCAGAACGGTCCACTT
>CAYMER010000275.1:0-3090 GCA_964389345.1 uncultured bacterium
AGCGGACGGAGTTTTGTTTTTTGAGAACTCTAAAAAAGCAAATTTCAAGATGCGGATCCTCAATTTGGATGGATCGGAGGCCGCAGCGTGCGGGAACGGATTCCGCTGCATTGCGCTTTACGCTCATGAAATTTTAAAATATTCTTCGCGCGTGAATTTTGAGTCCGGATCCGGACTGATCGAAGCCGAAGTCGGGCAGAGGGACCAGGTCAAGGTCCAGCTTATGAAGCCGCGTGTTTTTGAGATGGACGGTGTCATTGAGGTGCGCAAGCACCGCCTCCATTATGCATTTCTCGATACCGGTGTGCCGCATGTGGTGATTTTTGTAGAAGGCCTTGAAAGGGTTGAGGTCTTTGAGACCGGCAAAGCGATCCGGAACCACACGCATTTCCAGCCGTTCGGAACGAACGTGAATTTTGTGGAAGTGAAAAACAAGAAAGAAATCGCAGTCCGCACCTATGAACGCGGCGTGGAGAATGAAACGCTTGCGTGCGGCACGGGTTCCACGGCCGCGGCCGTGGTGAGCGTCCTCAAAGGTTATGCGGAGCCGCCCGTCAATGTGATGACAAAGAGCGGCGAGAAGCTCCGGATCGATATGCAAAGAAAAGGCCAAGAGATCACCAAAGTTTTTTTAGAAGGCAAAGCCCAATTCGTCTACAAAGGGGAATATTTTTTATGAAAAAAAAGAGATCTGTTTTTGAAGGTTCCATGGTCGCGCTGGTCACACCGTTTAAGAACGGGAAGGTGGATGAGAAGGCGCTGGGGGGACTTTTGGATTTTCACCTCAAGGAAGGCACCGACGTGATCGTTCCGTGCGGAACCACGGGTGAATCCGCCACGATGTCGCATCAAGAGCATCGCGATACGATGACGTTCGTGGTGGAATATGTCCACCACCGGATTCCGGTGATTTGCGGCTGCGGATCGAATAACACCATCGAAGCGCTCGGTCTCGTGCAGCACGCCAAAAAGATCAAGGCCGATGGCGTGCTGGTCGTGACGCCTTATTACAATAAGCCGACGCAGGAAGGTCTTTTCCGCCACTATCAATACCTTGCCAGCCGCGTGGACATCCCGCTGGTGCTTTACAACGTACCGGGGCGCACCGGTGTTTCGATCGCCCCCGAGACCGTGGCGAGACTTTCAAAGATCGACACGATCGTGGCGATCAAAGAAGCGAGCGGGAGCATGGACCAGGCCGACCAGATCATGCAGCTTTGCGACATGCCGCTTCTTTCCGGAGAGGATTCCCTGAATTTCCCCCTGATCGCGATCGGCGCGCGCGGTGTGATTTCGGTCGTTGCCAATATCGCGCCGAAACTCGTGAAGGGAATGGTCGCCGCGGCTTTGAACGGAAACATGGAGGAAGTGCGTTCGATCCACAAGACGCTTTACCCAATCTCCAAAACTGTTTTCATTGAAACGAATCCGATCCCCGTGAAGACGGCGCTTGGAATGATGGGTATGATCAAGCCAGAACTTCGGATGCCGCTTTGTGAGATGAGACCGGAAAACGAGAAGAAACTCGCAGAAGTTCTTAAAAAACTGGGGGTCGTCAAATGATTAAACTCGTGATGGCGGGTGCCTCGGGGCGGATGGGAAAGATCATTCTTCAGCTGGCGAGCCAAGACAAAGTTTTCAAGATTGTGGGCGGGCTTGAAGAGCGTGGGCATGTTACGCTAGGTCAAGATCTCGGTCCGGTCCTTGGCTGGGACCTGATGGGTGTGAAAGTGACACAAGACGCGACGGCTGCGCTTAAAGGAGCAGATGTCCTGATCGACTTCAGCCATTTCTCGGCGCTTCCGGAAAATCTCAAAGCCGCTGTCAAAACTCACACGGCGTATGTGATCGGCACCACGGGAATTCCTGCCGCGACGCTCAAAGCGATCCAAGTTGCTTCCCGGAAGATTCCCATCGTGCAATCTCCCAACATGAGCGTGGGCGTGAATCTTCTTTTCAGACTCGCCGCGCTCGCAGGCAAAGTGCTGGATGAGAGCTATGATCTTGAGATCATGGAGATCCATCACCGGATGAAGAAAGACGCGCCGAGCGGTACCGCCATGAAGCTCCTGGAGATCCTGCTTGCAGTCCGCGGCCGTGACATGAAAAAAGATGTGATTTACGGACGCGCAGGGGAGACAGGCGCGCGTGAAAGAGGCAAGATCGGGGTCTTGGCGCTTCGGGGGGGTGATGTTGTTGGGGATCACACCGTGTCTTTTTTCGGTGACGGAGAGCGGATCGAATTGGTTCACAAGGCCTCCTCGCGTGAAGCCTTCGCCCGCGGAGCCCTTTTAGCGGCAAAATTCCTTGCGAAAAAGAAGCAGGGTCTTTATCATATGCCCCAGGTGCTAGGCATGGCCTAAGTAACCGATCCTAAGCGTAGCGCAAGTTTAAACATGTGTTACTGAAGAGAAACAAGCCGCGAAACGATGAGGGATTTTTGCTCGGCTACTTAGCAGGTCCTTTCCCTAAGTTTTTCAATGCGTTCCAACAAAAAGAAAAAACTTATCGGCGATGAGAATTAAAAACTTTTTAATATTCTTCATCGCCCTCTCCCTGTCCACATTCATCTCCGTCTTCGCCGGAGAAGGCCCCCAGGATTCTGAAGTAGAGTCTCAGCCCGCTCAGGCGCAGCCGCAAGTCTCCGAGGTACAGCCGCAGGCTGTTGGAGAGCAACCGAAAGTTGTTGTTGCGGAGCCTCAGTCTGCTGAAGCACAATCGAAAACCGTTGAAGTAAAGCCGCCGGTTGCGCAAGCGCAACCCCAAGTCTCTCTCGCGAAGCTGGATGTCCCCGAAGTAAAACCGGTCCCGAATCTTTTTGCCGAACGGTTTTTTGCTCCGGCCTCACAAAAGCTCGATCATAAGATGAGCGAGGTCCGCGGATTCCCGGTCCTCAAGAGTCACTCTCGCGAGCAGGACGCCGAATTTTCCATTGTGACGGATTTTGGCGGCGGCGCTGTGAAGTCCCGTCATCTTTCCGGTATGAAAGATATGAAGGCCGTCGACAACTACATCAAGACGAATCTCAAGACCGCTAATTTTGAAGGCGTCGAGATACGCCAGCTTGCTATCCCTGTCTCTTATACACAT
>CAYMER010000276.1:0-2715 GCA_964389345.1 uncultured bacterium
TCCCGGTTTCAAAAAAGCGGCTGGGAGATCGTGATCCGCTGAAGCAAAAGAAAAATAAACCAAGCGCGCTCAAGAGAGGCGGCATTCCTGTCAAAGGGAGTCCGCCTCTTTTTGCGTCTCAAAGGAGGGTATCTCCATGCGAAAGAAATTATCGGTCAAAGATTGGCCTGAAAGCGAACGGCCCGCGGCGAGAGCCCGGGAGAACGGGATCGAGGCATTGTCTGACGCGGAGATCCTCTCTCTCATCCTCAAGAAATGCACGTACGAGCAAACGGAAGTCGGTGTTGCCCTGGATCTTTTGAACAAGGCCGGGGGCCTCAGGCAGCTCTTTGATCTCAGGGATCTGCCTGAATCGCAGCAGGTTGTGCTTCAGGCCGTGCGTGAAGTCGGGCGGCGCGTCTTAAAGCAGGGGATGATCGGGCAGAACTTCGTCCGGAGTCCCCAGGCGGTCACCGATTACCTCACGGCCAGTCTCCGGGATCTTAAGCGTGAGGTCTTTAAGGTGATCTTCCTCGACAAGGGTTTAAAGATCCTGGGGGAAAAAGACATGTTCTTCGGGACGGTGGATGAGGCGGCGGTGCATCCCCGGGAGGTTGTGCGGGAAGCGCTTTTTCAAAACGCGTCGAGCCTGGTCTTGGTCCACAACCATCCTTCCGGGAAAGTCGAACCCAGTCGCGAGGATTACGAGATCACTCAGAAGATCAAAGCGGCCTGCCAGACGGTCTCGATCCGAGTTCTTGATCACATCATTATCGGGGAGAACCAGTATTTCAGCTTTTCAGAACGAAGCCAACTTTAAAAAACAATTGGAAGGGGGGGTGTTTCAATGCGGCTAATTTTGAAAAAAAGCGTTCATCAAAAACTCATCGGGATCCAGCGGGCTCTTGAAAAAGAGATCCGCTGGCGAGGGCGCCTCTGCTTGGGCCGGACGATGGCGGCTTTGGATGCGATGCCTGAACTGATGGTGAGTCGCAGTTCCTGGGAGGAAAGAAAGAGCGGGAAAGCCCGGGCCTGAAGTTTCATGCGGTGCCGTGGATTTCTTGATCAAAACCCGCCCAATTTAAAAACCCGAAAGGAGATTACAAGATGACACGCGTTGAATGTTTAAAGGGTCTTTCTGTGCGAATCCAGAACCTGCGAGAGCGCATTGCTTCTGCGGAAGAAGAAAGTCCGATAGGGGAAGAGGAAAACGAACTTCTATGTCTCGAACAAAAGCTGGAGACGTTGACGGGAGGAAGCGATCGCGGCAGAAAAAAATCTTACGGCTAAGACTGTGCCGGTGAGACGCGAGCGTGGCCGGAAGGCGGGGTCGGTCGTTCCCGCCTTCCGCGTATCACGCGAATGATCGTCCGTAAAACCACAAATAATAGAAGGGGGCAAGATATGAACTTGAGAGAATGGATCAAACATTTTGAAAAGCAATTTAGCGATCGGGATCTTGATTTTCTGACCGTCCATAAAGCGAGCCTCGCGGCTCAGCTTAAGGACGCGGAGACCGGGAATCTGCATCTGCATAATATGAAATACACGGCAAAGGATGCGGTCGAGCTTTCATTATTGAGAGCGTCTGAGCCGGATGAAAAAAACACGCGACGAAGGGGGCCCTTATGAAAAAAGAGCTTTTGAAAAACGAGATCAAGAGAATGTTCCAGTTCCATAAAAGCGTTAGGCTTTTGATATTAAAGGGAGTCGTGGGCGCTTTCCTTTATGGGTTATGGCTTCTGCCGTGGATCTTTCTCGCGGTATTCGTGTGGAAGCCTGTGCTTACGGGTTGGAAGGCCTTTACTCAAAACACACCTGGCCCGGGACGGGTACGTCAGGTCGCGGTTTCTGCGCCTTCTTACGGGAGCGCCCGGGAGCCGGGAAAATCCTTTAGCTGGGAGACGATCCCCAACAAGGTCGATTCCGGAGTCCGGAGTTTTGAAAGGATATCAAGACAGATCCGGAAAAAGTAATGGGCGTGGTTATGGGCGGGGGGAGCGGTGCCCTCTCCGCCCATGAGGACATAATGTCGATAGGGATGAGACCCTGCTATCACCTCCGTAACCTTTAACGAGCCTTGAGCTTAGGCGTTTTTTGTATTACGGCTCGCCTTATTGTCGCAAAAACTACATGCTTTTTGCGACAGGAGTTAATAGATATGAGAACGCAACCTATTGATAGCAAAGTGACTTACAGGCTCCAGCCTTCGGGGGGGCTGCGGCTGATATTCTCGGGTTGACGGAACAGGTCCCGGCCAAGATCTTTTTTCCCAAGTTTTATAGAAAACAGGCCTTGCGCCCGGCCTGTTTTTAAGTTATACTTTCGACGTTATACATCTTTCAACAAATGCCGAAAGATATATTACGATGAAAGGTGAGAATGATGAAAAGAAGATTGGTGAGAAATATCTTTAGCGATCGTTCCTCTCTGGTGCTGCGGGCCCTTTTGCGTGAGCCCGAGAAGAAATGGACTTTACGCGATATGGTGAAGGAAGGCGCTTCTCTGGGGCTTGCCAGTGATGTGTTGAGCAAAGCCGAAGCCCGGGGTTATGTCGAAAGGGCGGTTAAGGGGCCTGAAAGTTACAGCCGCTTAATCCGCAAAGAGGATCTTCTCAAGGATTGGTTGAATGCTTATTCTTTTGAGCGGAACGACCATGCGTACTACATGAGTACGGACAAGGCTTTTTTAAAGAATTGCGCTCAATATTTAAACCAAAAGAAAACGGCATTTGCA
>CAYMER010000277.1:0-3296 GCA_964389345.1 uncultured bacterium
TCATCGAGGATATCGGGAATACCATTGCCGGATTCCGGGATATTCTCGGTGACGAGGCTTGGCAGAGAGCAGGGATCACGCTTCGGGATATCGGACGCGCTCTTACCGAGGGCCAGCAGGAATGGCGCGCCGCTTTCCTGAAAAGCCTCTTTGACAAGATCGAAAAAGAATCCAGAGTTCCGCTTGCTGAGATCCAGGATCCGGGAGTCCAGCGTTTACGGGAACTCTATTATGAATCCAGGGTCCGGCCGTATGAAGAGATCAAAAAATTGCGTTCCCGGAACATGCTCCATGAACCTCGTGAGCTGGAGCTCATGCGATTGTTGCTAGGTTCTATGAGCACGAGTTTCTGGGGACGGCTCTGGAATCGGCTCTCGCCTGTTTGGAACCGCCAACGCCTTGAGCAAAAGCAGCTTTCGGAATATTTTGATCGCGAGGTCCGGAAGATCCAGGCGCGTCAGGTCCGGAAAGACACTGCCACGATGGCGGATTTCTTTAACAGGAACCTCCCTTTGTGGGGGGTTGTTGAAGGTGTCGAGGAGAGAAGGCAGCAGGCGCAAGAGCTTGCGGAAATTCTCTGGAGCCGGAACGGTTACCAGGCCGGCATGACCCGCACGATGTACCTTGAGATCATGGGAGGCGTCATGTTTGACCTCCTGACGCTTAGCCTTACGGATCCTTCAGCGCTCAAGGCGGTCAGCCTCCGGGAGATCATAGAAAAAGACTTGCTTGAGACGGTCAAAGAGCGAAAACAAGCCCTGCATATCGATTGTATGGCGGATGCCAGCGCGTGCGCGGAACTTTTGCGGGCCGATCTTGCCGCGCTTAACCTGTTTGCAGGCCCCAGGCTTCAGGGGTGGCGTCTCAATGTGGCCGTCATGAAAGTAGCGCTGCCCAATCTTTATGCCAGGTATGAACGGTGGATCGGCCGCGCGATCGAACAGTTTCAGGACCGTGCGATGCCCGGCACGGGTCTTGCGGCGAACAGGAAATATTTGGCGAAAGTGATCCGGCTTGGGGATGAACAGGACCGGAAGTTGGCCTATGAAGCTTGGCAGAAACTGGCGGGTTTGAACGAAAATAATCCGGGAGATCGTCAGACGATGCGAGATGTCATGGACAGTTTTCAAAAATTCAGCCAATCGGATTATAACGGACTTTCTTTCCTGCAGCGTTTGAGTCTCTATTCGATCTTAAGCAGCAAACTGCTTACGCCGCAAAGCGCGCAGGGAGGCGTCCTGCGGCTCGAAAATAGAGGTCTTCAGCAAAGCCATGTCGGGGGACAGGCTGTTTCGTCCGTGAAGCGCCAATATCAAAAAGCGCGTGTCTACGATACGAGAGAATTCGGGAAGGTCTATGTTCTGCCGACAGGGAAAAACCAGGGGGTGATCCTTTTTGTGGACGGCCCCGGAAACTCTCAGGGGTTGATCGGGCAAACGGTTCAAAGCGAGCAGGGCGTGGTCTGGATCCAGGGCAAAGAGTTTTCCGCCAAAGCCGCCAAAGAACAGCGTGTGGTGATCAGCGTGTACACGACGCTGAACGGGATCGGAGGAGGTGAGCCCGGCGAGATCCATGTTTTCCATCGCATGGACCAGACGAAGGGCCTGGACGAGCGTTATGTCTTCCGGCTCAAGAATCCGACTCCGAAGGCTTTGCGCATGCTTAAAAAATCTGCAGTCGGAAAATCCGTGAAGGTCCAGGAATTCTTTACCGAACGGGATCTTCGCCGTGTTTACAATCAGCTTCTGACCGACGGAGTGCTGCCTGCTACCGCGAAAGCGTTGCCGCGATCAGTGACAAAGGCTTGGGATGCGATCATGAGTGTGCGGGCAGAATTTATAAATAGTCTTGGCGAACGGTGGGATCCTGTGCGCAAGAATTATGCAGCGCATAGCAAGATCGCGTCAGAAAAACGGGCGCGCATGGAACAAGCGGGTCAGTCGAAGCAGATCAAGCCTGCGGAGATCGCGAAGTGGGCCAAAGACTATGGCTTGAGTGAGAAAGAGATCTACGCGATCCTCGGTATCTCGAGTGAAGTTTACGACGCCGTGAAAAAAGGTCAGCAAGAACTCGCTGAGGCGCTGACCAATGTAGAGCGCATGCAAGCCAGAGGTGAAATCTCAGCCGATGAAGCTGCGCATGTGATCGCCGCTCTTAAAAAAGGCCAGATTCTCGAGATCGGGATTGAGCTGAATCCTGACACCGAAGCTTACAATTCCAAGGGAGTCCTTTATTTCAGCGAGAAGACCTTGAGAGAGCTTTCGATCTTTTCGGATCATTTCAGGAGCCGGGGACCCGAGGATCGGATGGGGATCATCCGGGCGTATTTACAGCTTTATATGATCCACGAGGCCGTGGAAGATGATCTGAGCGAATTTGTGAAGATCTTGACGTTGAAAATGAATGACCTGAGGACAAATGAGAATGATAGGGCTTTCTATAAGCGGATGCTCCGGTATTTGCAATTCAAAGGCAAGGATGACATCGGGCAGGAATTCCGCGACCTCGTGGCGGAATGGACGAGTTCCTGGGTGATGATGAATGCGATCCCGAATCAGGGACAACGGGCGCTTGAGGCCCTCCGGTTCCTGGGACAGCTTCGCGGGATGGACAATATGGCGGAAAAGGCGGAGTTTTATACCCGTCGCGGCCGTGAGAAGCCTGACGCGTGGATCCGGGCCAAGGGCGGGAATGTTTTCGCTTTCGAAACGTTGCAGAATTATTTCCGGCAGACCTTCATGGGGTATTACTACGACATCCTTGAGGCGATCCAGCGGGGTCAATTTGATATCGCGGATCAGCTTCTTGAGATCAAATACAATGAAGCGATCTCGGAAGACGGGGAGTCCTCGATCGATCAGCGGACTTATCTGGAACTGAAAAAACTGATCAAGTATTACGGCCAAGGGAAGTGGAGTGGTTCCGCCCCGAAGCCTGCAAACGATCTCATGGGCATGATCCAGGATGTCTTGGATGCCTTCAAGGACAAAAATTTTCAAAACGCACAGGATCTGATCGAAAGGAAGGGGGCGGAACTTCAACAGGAGTGGGACGCTCTGAGCGAGGATGATCGCGCAAATCAGATCGGGCGCTTCCAGGTTTCCTTCGGCCCGGCCAACCCGGCGATTGTCGCCGACTGGCGCGCAAACGTGGATGTCGGCCGCATCGCCGGAGGGTTCCACCAGACGATAGCGGAGGCGGTTGGCGAGATGTGTGCCCGGATCCGGGATCGCGAGCGGCTGGAGCCGGCATCCCGGCTGGAGCCGGCATCCCGGCTGGAGCGGGTGGCGCTTTCC
>CAYMER010000278.1:0-3089 GCA_964389345.1 uncultured bacterium
CAGAAGACGGCATACGAGATTCGCCTTAGTCTCGTGGGCTCGGAGATGTGTATAAGAGACAGACCCTTGAGAGTGAGCAAAATCAAGAAACCCTTTCACGCCTTCCGGGGTGAGGGCGCCTTTTACTTGCTCGCTGACTTGAACTTCCGGGAGCTTATACCCTTCGGGCTTCTCCGGGCGCCCAAGTTTCGAATGCACCTGGTCCCAAGCCGCTTTGTCGTTCTCGTCTTTGGGAAGAATGAGCTTTTCTTTCCCGACAAAAGATTCGAGTTTCTTGTAGCTTGTAAAAAGATCGTTCGGAGACTTGAACTTCTCAAGCGCGGGATCGGTTCTTAATTCTTCGGAGATCCCGGTTTTCCAATCAGGCGTCGCTACCCCTGCACCAGCACCTGCGCCACCCTCTCCACTACCGCCGCCTGCGCCCGCGCCATCATCTTCGGCAAATCCAAACGTGGGGATCAATTGTCCCAATAAAGGGGTCGACCTGGACCACAATTTAAACATATTATTTTTCTCCTTCTTTCGGTTTTTCCTCGGGTTGTTGCTGAGGAGGTTTTGCTCGTTTTTGAATGTGCATATAGGCAAGGCGCAGACCTTCGTTTACGCCCATCTTGTGCGGAATGTCGTGGTAGGTTGTCCGTTCTTGAAAGCAAACGCTCGCGAGATCCTCCAAAATCAGTCTCCCGTCCTCGGAATTAACAAACCTCATGTAGGCGAGGTTTATCTCTTTCATTTTTTGAACGTGTTCCTTGAGAATTTGTTGACGGTCCAAGAGATTACTTCCCTGCTGTTACGGGTTGCTCAAAAGACTTTGACGCGCTGCCTACGTCCTTAGCGACTTTCCCGGCGCCCTGAAGCATCTGCATACGCGCCATCGCTTCCTGCTGTGCGGCGCGCTGGTCGCGGATCTCTTTGATGCGTTCCGGGGTATTTAAAAACTTGGGGTTGACGCCGTAAACTTCCTGTCCGTTGCGGACGATTTCCTCGTCATTCACAAGATCGAGAACTTCAGGCTTTACTCCTGCGATCGCCTGAACCAACGTGAGCCAATCCATCGTTGCTTTAGCTTCGCTGTATCGCTGCATCTTTGCCAGGCGACCCTCGTAGCGGACTTCGTAGTTATCATCCTGAGGATGTTCATCAAACCATTGAGCGAGGGAATCCGGGATCTCGGCAATGACGCCACGCCTTTTAAGAATCGAGAACGTCCGGAAAATAATTCTGTCCAAAAGCTCGTTTTGAAGGCGGCCAAGTACCGGCCCGAGGAGGAGCATCTTTTCTTCGTTTCGCTGAATAACTTCCGTTGCCGTCATGTTCGCGCGCTCAAGAAGCAGAAAGAGATCCACAAAAAACGCCTCTTTGATGTTCTTGCGTTCGCTTTCGAGCATTTCAATTCCCACGGGGATATTAGGCTGGATATCGAGCTGTTTAATGCGCTCGTTGGGATCCATCGTGTTCCGGTAATTGATACCGCCCTGAGTCATATCGAGGGGTAATAGATAGCCTTCGTGAGGACAATCAATGGGCGGGTCCACGATCTTTGCGGACGCCTTCAGAAGATCTTCTTTGATAGCGTTCGCGGTCTTAATATCGCCGTAGGCTTTCATCGCCGGGGAATATCCAAAACGATTGAAAGCGTTCTTTTCTCAGCGCGCAACAAATATCGGAAGCTCGGGATAACCGCTTTCAGAAACAAGCACCTTGTCCTCAAAAGAAATGATTTTTGAAAAGATCGGCATATTAGGAGCGTCCGCTTTCCCAACATCGCGGACTTCGCGCGGGCCCATCACGTGCAGGTATGGAAGTTTGTCGTCAAATTCCTTTTTCTCGTATTTCTCAAGGCACTTCTTCCCGGCCTTGTCCCCATACAGGCCGTATGCCTGCTCGACGGTGAGCTCATAAAAGCGGAACACGGTAACGACCTTCCCCATCGCGTCTTCAACGATGAAGATCTCGCGGAGAGGGCGCGCGTCAAACCGAATAATGTCCTCGGGAGATTCTTCCTCGTAGAGGCAGCAGGTTCCAAAGACCACAAGATCCAGATAGGCTTCGTGGATCTGGTGGTTAAAATTTGAGGAGTTTAGGGCGTTATAGATCTTGTCCTCGCTGTCGCGGAGCCATTCCTTGACGTCCGGGAGTTGCATTAAAGACTTGTTTGCGAACTGTAAAGAGAACCATTTTTGAGCGGGAGAGGTTAAATGCCCTTGAAGACCGGCGGCGAGAAGACCTGTTGATTGGAGCGCGGTCGTATCGTAAATATACGAGTTGAGTTTTTGACCTTCAGTTCCGGGGGCAGAAATGACAAAGGCTTTTTCGGGAAAACAGTAGTTCCCGACTTGCTCCCAATAACTTTCCCAATTTGAGCGATCGGAGCGGAGTTTTTCAAACCGCTTAACGATCTGAGCGGGACTAAGCGTTTCCATCGGATTACAACCCGAGCTTATTCTTGGCGGTGTCCGCGGTGCCTAACGTACCTGCGGGGCCGGTTAGAATATTCGGGGTTTTTGTTACGCCTTTGTTGAGCACCTTTTTTACAACGGGAGCAGGAGTTGGGTTGGATTGCTGTTGAGGAGCTGGGTTAGATTTTGGTTGTCCGCCGCCGGTCATGATTAAATCCCCCTGTGCAGGTGTTTTATTTCCATCTACTCGGTGCTAAATAATTTCGCGGAAGGTTTTTCATTTCCGCCATGTTCATTGGTTTTTTTACTAACTGCTCGTAATAAGCCAACGCGTCAATTAAATCATCGTGGAGCCCCTTCGTTCCCTCCATCGTGAACGCCAAAAGCTCACTTTCGAGCTCGGAGAGCCACGGTGCATCCTCTGGAAATAGAATTGTATGGGCTCTAAATCTTGGTTGCATCATTTTTATTCGTTCCTCTTTTCGGGCGTGAGCCTTAAGAGGGATGATGTTGAAGAACACCTTTCGATTTTTCATTTCAGCCATAAGAAATGGTTCCATAGCAGCCTTGAGAACGCCTTCCTCGATACCTACGTCATGGAGCTTCCAGAACACCACGAGGCGAAAGATCTCATCAACGAGCGTCGCCATGTCATAGCGGCCATAAGAGATATCCAGGACAAACCAATTC